>JBBAPY010000043.1:0-15624 GCA_040400635.1 Rhodoferax sp. | reverse complement strand
ATGGGCATGATGACCAAGCAAGTGACGGTGTCTGATGACGAAGGCATTCGCGCCGGTACCACCTACGAAGGCATTAAAGATCTGCGTTCAGCGCTGCCAGGCGGCATGGTGTCGGCAGGTAATGCCAGCCAGTTGTCCGATGGCGCGGGTGCGGTGGTCGTGATGCACGAAAAAATCGCCGAACAAAAAGGCCTCAAGCCTTTGGGCCGTTTCCTGGGCTTTGCGGTAGCCGGTTGCGAACCGGATGAAATGGGCATCGGCCCGGTGTACGCGGTGCCTAAAGTGCTCAAGCGCCTGGGCCTGACGGTGGCCGACATCGACTTGTGGGAACTGAACGAAGCCTTTGCCGTGCAAGTGCTGTACTGCCGCGACAAGCTGGGCATTCCGGCCGACAAACTCAACGTCAATGGTGGCGCCATTGCGGTGGGACATCCCTTTGGCATGAGCGGTCAGCGTTTGACGGGTCACGCCTTGATCGAAGGCAAGCGCCGTGGCGCAAAGCGGGTTTGCGTCACCATGTGTATTGGTGGCGGCATGGGCGCGGCGGGCATTTTCGAAGTCTTGTAAAGGACGCTTGCTATGAAGCTGCGCGCAACCATCGATTTTTTACTGCACGATTGGTTGCGCACCGAGCAGCTCAATAGCCGTGTGCGCTTTGCGGACCATTCGCGCGAAACGTTCGACGCGGTGTTCGATACCTGCGAGCGTATTGCCCGCGAAAAATACGCGCCGTTTAACCGCCTGGTGGACATCGAGGAGCCGCGTTTTGATGGTGAGAGGGTTATCTTGCCGCAGGCCAGCAAAGACGCTTCTGATGCGTACGCAGCATCGGGCATGCTGAGCGCAGCGCAAGACTATGCCATCGGCGGTATGCAATTGCCCTACAGCGTCGAGGCCGCAGCCAATGCGTTTTTTGCCTGCGCTTCGGTCGGCATTGGTACCAGCATGCTCACCACGGGCAATGCCAATTTGCTGATGGTGCATGGCACCGAAATGCAGAAAAAGGTATTCGCCCTGCAAGCGTTCTCCGGCCGTTTTTCCGGCACCATGTGCTTGAGCGAACCGCAAGCGGGTTCCAGCCTGTCCGACATACTGACCCGTGCGGTGCCCGACGGCGATGACCATCAAGCTGACCCCTTAGGCCCTCGTTATCGCCTCAAGGGCAATAAGATGTGGATCTCCAGCGGTGAGCATGAGATCAGCGAAAACATCATCCATCTGGTGCTCGCCAAAATCCCCGACGCCCAGGGCAAGCTGGTGCCCGGCACGCGCGGGATTTCGCTGTTCATCGTGCCCAAAAAATTGGTCGATGCCCAAGGTGAATTGACCGGGGTGCGCAACGACGTAGCCCTGGCCGGTCTCAACCACAAGCTGGGCTGGCGCGGCACCACCAATACCTTGCTCAATTTCGGCGAAGGTAAATTCCCGGTCGGCAGCAGCGCGGGTCTGGATGGCAAGGGCGCTGGCGCGGTCGCTTACTTGGTGGGCCAGCCCGGCGACGGTTTGCGTTGCATGTTCCACATGATGAACGAAGCGCGCATCGGTGTCGGCATTGCGGCCACCATGCTGGGTCTTGCCGGCTATTACGCTGCGCTGGACTATGCGAAAAACAGGCCCCAGGGACGGCCTATGGGTGCCGGTGGTAAGGACGCCACGCAGCCGCAGGTGCGCATCATCGAGCACACCGACATCAAACGTATGTTGCTGGCCCAAAAAAGCTACGGCGAGGGCGCATTGGCGCTGGCCTTGTATTGCGCCCGCCTGGTCGATGAGCAGCACACGGCTGAACCGGCCGCTGCGGACGAAGCGCGGCTGTTGCTGGAGGTACTGACGCCCATCGCCAAGAGCTGGCCTAGCGAATGGTGCCTGGAAGCCAATTCGTTGGCGATTCAGGTGCACGGCGGCTATGGCTACACGCGGGATTTTCCGGTAGAGCAATATTGGCGCGACAACCGCCTGAACATGATCCATGAAGGCACACACGGTATTCAGGCCTTGGATTTGCTGGGCCGCAAAGTGCTGATGGAAAACGGCAAAGGCATGCAATTGCTGGCTGCGCGCATGCAGGCCACGATGGCCCGCGCAGGCAGCCATGCCACGCTGGGCGGCCACGCGTTAGCCCTTGGACAGGCGCTATCGCAAGTAGGTGCGGCCACGCGCGCCGCTTGGTCCACAGGCGTACCCGGCGAGGCACTGGCCAACGCCGTACCCTATATGCAGGCCTTTGGTCACACGGTACTGGCCTGGATTTGGCTGGATGTCGCCTGTTCCGCGTTGGAGGCCGACCCGCCAGCGCAGAGCGCAGCGACCCAAGGGCGATTGGGCGCAGCCCAATTCTTTTTCCATTATGAGCTGCCCAAAATCGGAGCCTGGTTGGCTGTGGTTCAATCCAGGGACATGACTTGCGCTACATTTCCCGAGGAGGCTTTCTGATGGCATTTTTTAAAAAGTACAACGGCACCACCGATGTGCGATTGCTGCGGCTGGAGCGCCTCATCTGGATACTTATTTACGGCGGTTTGCTCTCCACGGTGCTCTCCGGCTTTGCCCGCGACGCCGGCGCGCAGGGGCATGTGGCGCTCTTGGCCTGCGGCCTGTTTGCCCTAGCGGCGGGCGTCGTCCTTATTGTGGTGCGATCGCGCCTGCGCGAAGACGACAGCAAAGCCTGATGTGCCAGCCTGTAGTGCGTCAGCCTATCGCTGGCGTGACACAGCAGACCTGGCGCGAGGGCGACAATTTCAGCTGCTCCGCTGGGCCTGCCACCTCCAACCATTCAATCGGAAAACCCTATGACACGTACTATTCAACAATTGTTCGACCTGACTGGAAAAACTGCGCTGGTAACCGGCGGTTCGCGTGGCCTGGGCCTGCAAATGGCCCATGCGCTGGGAGAAGCCGGTGCCAAGATCATGCTCAGCTCGCGCAAAGCCGAAGACCTCGAACTGGCCGCCGCAGAGTTGCAAGCCGCAGGCATTGACGCCCGCTGGATCGCTGCCGATTGCGCCAAAGACAGCGAAATCGCCCGTTTGGCCGACGAAACCCTGCAACGCATGGGCGATGTGGACATTCTGGTCAACAACGCCGGTGCGGCCTGGGGCGCTCCCGCCGAAGACCACCCCATCGATGCCTGGGACAAGGTGATGAACCTCAATGTGCGCGGCTACTTTCTGCTCAGCCAGGCGATCGCCAAGAAAAGCATGATTGCACGGCGCTCGGGCCGCATCATCAATGTCGCCTCGATTGCCGGTTTAGGCGGCAACCCCGAGGGCATGAATACCCTGGCCTACAACACCTCCAAAGGCGCGGTCATCAACTTCACCCGCACGCTGGGCGCCGAATGGGGCAAGTACAACATCACAGTGAACGCGATTTGCCCGGGCTTTTTCCCCAGCAAGATGACCGCCGGTACGCTCAAGGCCATGGGCGAAGAGCGCCTGGCCGCGCACGCCCCACTCAAGCGCCTGGGCGATGACGAAGACCTCAAAGGCCTGTGCCTGCTGTACGCCTCCGACGCTGGCAAACACATCACCGGCCAATGGCTGGCGGTGGACGGCGGCGTGAGTGTGGTGACGGGTGGCTGAAGAGGGGCCATCCGCAGCCGAGCAGGCGGCTGCTTCCTGGCGCGCTTTGGGCGGCGATGGGCTGCAAATCCCTTTCGTCGCACATATGGGCTTTGTCCTAGCGCAGTGCGCAGACGGCCATTCCGAAATTGGCTATGCGCCGCTGCCCGAGCACCAGAATTCGCTGGGTGTGACGCATGGCGGCGCCCTCATGACTTTGCTGGACGTATCTATGGCCACCGCCGCCCGCAGCGACACACCGGGCCAAGGCGTGGTCACCATCGAAATGAAAACCAGTTTTATGCAAGTGGCCAGCGGGCCCTTGGTGGCGCGCGGCCAGCTGCTGCACCGCACGGCCACACTGGCCTTTACCCAATCGACGATTTACGATGCCAAAGGCCGGGCCTGCGCCATGGCCGTGGGTACTTTCAAATACCTGAAAGAAGTGTCCCGTTCGGCTACGCTTTTGCAGCGTGCGGCCACGGGCAGCAACACGGAGTAAAAAATGCCGCTGAACCGCCAAATCCACCTCATCAGCCGCCCCAGCGGGCCGCCCGGCTTGGACAATTTCAGCCTGGTCAGCACCCCAACGACCGACTTAGAGGAAGGCGAGGTGCTGGTGCGCCACCATTACCTCAGCCTGGACCCATACATGCGTGGGCGCATGAACGACGCGAAAAGCTATGCCCAGCCCCAAGCCTTGAACCAAACCATGCTTGGCGGCACCGTGGGGGAGGTGATCGAATCGCGCAAGCCCGGCTTTGCCGTGGGTGACAAGGTGGTGGGCATGGGCGGCTGGCAGGAGTACGGCGTGGTGCCCGCGGCCATGACCGGCATGCTGCGCAAAGTCGATGACAGCCGCATCCCCCTGAGCGCCTACTTGGGCGCAGTGGGTATGCCGGGCGTGACCGCGTATTACGGCTTGGTCCATATCATCGCGCCCAAGGCCGGTGACACCCTGGTGGTGAGCGCGGCCTCAGGCGCAGTGGGCAGTGCTTTTGGCGCCCTGGCTAAAGCGCGGGGCTGCCGGGTGGTGGGCGTGGCCGGTGGTGCGGACAAGTGCGCCTATGTGGTCAATGAACTGGGTTTTGACGCCTGTGTGGATTACAAGCAGCACCTGGACGCTGCCAGCCTGTCTGCCGCTCTCCAGGCGGTCTGCCCGCAAGGCGTTGAGGGCTATTTTGAAAATGTGGGCGGCATGGTGATGAATGCGGTGCTGCCCTTGATCAACGCTTTTGGCCGGGTGGCGGTGTGCGGCATGATTGCCGGTTACAACGGCACGCCGATTCCTATGGCCGCGCCGCAGCTGATATTGATGCAGCGCTTGCGTTTTCAGGGCTTTATTGTCAGCGAGCACCCCCAGGTCTGGCCTGAGGCCCTTGCTGAATTGGGCGCTTTGGTGGCCAGCGGTACATTGCGTGTGCGTGAAAGTATTGCGCAGGGCATAGAAAGCGCGCCGCAGGCCTTTTTGGGTCTGCTTGGCGGGCGCAATTTCGGCAAGCAGTTGGTCAAGTTGATTTAGTCTGGCCCAATGCCAAGGTCTTTACACAGGAGCGAGCATGACGCAGCACAACAGAGCGCTCTCCGAGCTTGCAGCGGTGGCTTCACCGCTTGCGGATGCGCAAGCCAGTGTGCCTGACTTGGCCCAGGGCCTGGCACCGTCCGGTAGCGCGACGCGGGGCGAAGAATTTCGTGACGACTTGCGTACCCCCGGCGCGCTCAATGCCCAGGCCCGTAAAGCGCTCAGCGCGCAGGAGTTGCTGCCTTTTACCCAACTGGACGATGTGCGCTCGCTGCTGGCGATAGCGCAAACCAGTGTGCTGCTGGTGGTCGCTGGCGCGCTGATCGTGGGCCTGTGGGGCAGCCCGTGGATGTTGGCAGGTGTGGTTTTGATGGGCGTTGCGCAGCACAGCTTGTTTATCCTTTCGCACGAGGCGGCGCACTACCGTTTGTTGTCGCATCGCGGTGCCAACGATGTACTGGGGCGCTTGATCGGTATAAGCAGTGGTGTCTCTATGTGTACCTACCGGGTAACCCACCGCCTGCACCACAACAACCTCTACGGCAGCGAAGACCCGGACACCGCCATCCACGGCGGCTACCCCCGTGGTAGAGCCTATTTGCTGCGCAAGCTGGCGCAGGATATTGTGGGTTGGAATGCCTGGAAAACGTATGCGTATTTCTTTGGTGCGCCGGCTATCAACGAGGACACGCAGCGCGCCATCCGTCCTTTGGATGACACCTCGCCGCAATTACGCAAGGCCGCGCGGCAGGACCGCTACTGGGTCGTGGGCGCACATATTGCCATGCCGCTGCTAGCTTACGTAATGGCGGGCTGGCACGGCCTGGTGGTCTATCTGGTGGTGTGGATCCTACCTTTGGTGACCGCGCTGCAACCTATATTGCGCTTGCGCGCGGTATGCGAGCACGGTGCGGTGAGCAATTTGTCCTCGCCTTTGATGGCTGCGCGCAGCAACCGTACATTGGGCAATTGGCCCAACCGGGTGCTGGGTGCCGTTCTGTTCCCGCACCATGTGAACTACCACTTGGAGCACCATTTATACCCCGCTGTGCCGCATTACCACCTACCTGCTCTGCATCGCGCTTTGCAGGCGCGCGGCGTGCTCGACGGCGCCGAGGTGCGTGATATACCCGAAACTTTGCGCATGGTTTTTGCGCCGCGCAAACCCAAAGCTGCCGCAGGAACCTCTTATGTCTGAAACTGCCTTCACCCCGGTTCTGCACCACTACAAAATTTCCCCGTTTTCAGAAAAAGTGCGCTTGGTGCTGGGCTACAAAGCCTTGGCCTGGCGCAGCGTGAGCGTGCCCAACATCCTGCCCAAGCCGGATGTGCTGGCACTGACCGGCGGCTACCGCAAAACACCGTTTTTGCAAATGGGCGCGGACATCTATTGCGACACTGCGCTCATTTGCGAAGTGTTAGAACATTTGCAGCCCCAGCCCAGCCTGTACCCACAGGCAAGCAAAGGCGTGGCGCGTGTTTTGGCCCAGTGGGCCGACAGCACTTTGTTTTGGGCGGCCATGGGCTACAACCTCAGCGCCAAAGGTGCCGCCGCTTTGTTTGCCAATGCGCCGCCCGAAGCAGCGCAGGCCTTTAGTGCGGACCGCAGCGCTATGTCCGGGGGTATGACACGCCTACGCCCGGGCGATGCCAGTGGCATTTACAAGTCCTATTTGCGGCGCTTATCGCACATGCTTGACGGCCAGTCCTTTTTGCTAGGCGATGGCCCGTGTGTCGCGGACTTTGCGGCCTACCACCCCTTGTGGTTTACGCGCCAGGTGGTGCCGGTGATGGCCTCCATTTTGGACGCTACGCCGGCCGTTCTGGCCTGGATGGACCGCATGTCCGCTCTGGGCCACGGCACCTCTGAAAAATGGAGCGCCGAGCAAGCGATTGGCCTGGCCCATAACAGCCAGCCTGCGGCATTGCCGGCCTCGGATGTGTTTCAGGACGACCATGGTATTGCCCTTGGCTCTGTGGTCAGCGTTGCCGCTGAGACCTTCGGGCAGGAGCCCACCCAGGGCGTGCTGCTGGCGGCGACCCGCACGCGCTACACCTTGCGGCGCGAAGACCCTCGCGCGGGCACGGTGCACGTGCACTTTCCGCGCATTGGCTACGTGCTGCGCGCAGTTACCGTATAACTTTTTAACTTCACGGATAGGACAGCTTGGCATGATTTCGGATTTTCGCAACAAGACAGCGGTGCTCACCGGTGCAGGTTCTGGCTTTGGCTTGGAGTGCGCGCGCATAGGCGCCAAGCTGGGCATGCACTTGGTGCTGGCCGATGTGCAGCAAGACGCGCTAGACCGCGCGGTGGCTGAGATGCAGGCTGCGGGCGCGCAAGTGCTGGGTATGCGCGTGGACGTGTCTAAGGCCGACCAGATCGAAGCCCTGGGCGCTGCCACGCTGGCGCGTTTTGGCGCGCCGCACTTGGTCTTTAACAACGCCGGTGTCGGCTCGGGCGGCTTGATCTGGGAAAACAGTTTGCAAGACTGGGAATGGGTCATCGGCGTCAACCTGATGGGTGTGGCCCACGGTATCCGTGTCTTTACCCCCATGATGCTGGCCGCTGCCGAAAAAGACGCGACTTTTCAGGGACATATTGTCAATACCGCCAGCATGGCCGGACTGCTCAACGCCCCCAATATGGGAATTTACAACGTCAGCAAACACGCCGTGGTCAGCATGAGCGAAACCCTGTACCAGGATTTGGCATTGGTCACCGACCAGATCAGCGCCAGCGTGCTGTGTCCCTTCTTTGTGCCCACCGGCATCAGCGAAAGCCACCGGAATCGGCCTGAGGGCACGCAAGCTTCGCGCCCCACGCGCAGCCAGTTGATCAGCCAGGCCATGAGCGACAAAGCCGTCAGCAGCGGCAAGGTGTCAGCTGCCGAAGTGGCGCAAAAGGTGTTTGACGCCGTGGCCGCCAATCAGTTCTACATCTACAGCCACCCCAAATCCATCGGCTCGGTGCAGGTGCGCATGGAGGATATATTGCTCTCGCGCAACCCCACCGACCCCTTTGCGCACAAGCCCGAATTGGGCGTAGATCTGCGAAAAGCACTGCGCGGCTAAGCCTCGGGCGGGGCAATTCAAAAAAAGTGGTCAAATACCCCACCTTATTTTTAATTCATCAGGAAAGATTCTCATGGGCAATTCCATCGTTACCGAAGCAGACCGCAAAGCTACCCCCGCACCCAAACCACCAGCGGGGATGAGCTCGCGCACCGGCGGCCACGGCCAGCGCGTCAGCCTGGAGCGCGGTGTCTCCACCCGCAGCAAGAAAAATCCAGGCAAGCGGGCTAAAAAAGGCGGCTAAAGCCTGCTCGGCTGCGCGCAGTCTGCCAATAGCCCGAGCCAATGGGCTGAAAGAACCACCTGCGGGAAACCGGGGTGGTATTTTTTTAATTTAGGTTGATGCAAGCGGCGGGTAATCACCCGTTGACCATCACCAGTTTGCCCATCACAGCGCGCGAGCCCATGTGGGCGTAGGCGGCTTTGAGTTCGGACATGGGCATGGTGCGGTCGATGACCGGTTTGATCTTGCCTTGGGCGTACCACTGGGCCAGTTCGGCCATGGCGGCCATGCTTTTTTGCGGTTCGCGCTTAGTGAAGTCGCCCCAGAAAACGCCCACGATGGACGCGCCTTTGAGCAGCGCCAGATTCAGGGGCAGGGCGGGGATGGGGCCTGCGGCAAAGCCGATGACCAGGTAGCGTCCGCGCCAGGCAATAGAGCGAAAGGCCGGTTCGGCAAAGTCGCCGCCCACGGGGTCGTAAATCACGTCCGGGCCTTTGCCGCCGGTCAGGGTTTTGATGGCTTCGCGCAGGTTTTCGGTGCTGTAGTTGATGGTCTCGTCGGCGCCGATGCTGCGGCACAGGGCGCATTTTTCATCGGTGGAGGCAGCGGCGATCACGCGTGCCCCGGCGGCTTTGGCGATTTGGATCGCCGATGTACCTACGCCGCCCGCCGCGCCCAACACCAGCACGGTCTCACCGGCTTTGAGCGCAGCGCGGTCTATCAGCGCGTGGTGCGAGGTGGCGTAAATCATGATGAAGGCGGCAGCGTCCACCATCGGAAACCCGGGCGGCAGCGGCATGCACAGCATGGCCGGTGCAATCGTGTGGGTGCCAAAGCCGCCCGTACCGCTAAGGCAAGCGACTGCCTGGCCAACTTTCAGGTGTTTGACGCCTTCGCCTATGGCTTCGATAGTGCCTGCGTACTCCGAGCCGGGCACAAAAGGCAGCGGCGGCTTCATTTGGTACTTGTTTTGCACGATCAGCAAGTCAGGGAAGTTCAGGCTGGCGGCTTCTATGCGCACCAGCACTTCACCCGCCTTCGGGGTAGGCGTGGGCAGCTCTTTCCAGGTAAGGGCATCAACACCGATAGGGTCTTCGCAAAGCCAAGCGTGCATACAATTTTCTCCAATAAAACGTGGATGATAGAGTGCGGGGCCGCAGGCGCGCGCAGCGGCCTTGTCCCTCGCGCGACGGCAGTCCTTGCCCCTACGGTATGCGCTTGCGCCAAAGCCTGCACCAGGGCTGCGCCCCAAGACGGACACCTACAATCGGTCACCCATGAAAATACTTATTTCTAATGACGACGGCTACCAGGCGGCAGGCCTGCTCGCTTTGTATGAAGCGCTGAAAGATGTCGCCCAAGTCGAGGTGATCGCGCCCGAAGTGAACAACAGCGCCAAGTCCAACGCACTGACCTTGAATGCGCCTCTGTATGTCCATCGCGCGGCCAACGGCTTTCGCTATGTGAACGGCACACCGGCGGACTGCGTGCATATTGCGCTGTCGGGCTTGCTTGACTACCGCCCTGATTTGGTGGTATCGGGCATCAACAACGGCGCCAACATGGGTGATGACACCATTTATTCAGGCACCGTGGGCGCGGCGATGGAGGGCTATCTTTTTGGCATACCCGCTATCGCGTTTTCTCAGGTGGACAAGGATTGGGTTGAGTTGGCCTCCGCTGCACACAAAGCCCGTGATTTGGTGCTGGCCATGCAAGCGAACAAGCTGATCACCAGTGCGCCCTGGTTGCTTAATGTGAATATTCCTAACCGTCCCTACGCCGATATCCGTGGCGCCAAGCTGTGCCGACTGGGCAAGCGCCATGCAGCCGAGCCGGTCATCACCCAAAAAAGTCCGCGCGGCGAGACCATGTACTGGATTGGCGCCGCTGGCCCGGCCAAAGACGAAGCGCCAGGCACTGACTTTCATGCGACGCAGCAGGGGCACATGGCGATCACACCCTTGTCGGTGGATCTGACCGATCACCAAGCCTTGAGCTACTGGGCGCAAAGCATGGCCCAAATGGGTGGTGCATGAAACAGCGACCCAGCTTTCCGGCACGGATGCCGGCCAGCGTGTCGGCAAAAATAGCCAAACCCAACGCGGTGCTCAATCTGCCGCAAGGCCTGGGCATGGATTCGAGCGCAGTACGTCGGCGCATGGTAGAAAAGCTGACGGCCCAGGGGCTTAGTGACCTCTTGGTGCAGCAGGCCATGGGCGCAGTGGAGCGCCACCGTTTTGTCGACAGCGGGCTGGTCAACCAGGCCTATGAGGACACCAGCTTGCCCATCGGGCTGGGGCAGACTATTTCCAAGCCCAGTGTGGTGGCGCGCATGATTGAGCTGTTGCGCAAGGGCGCGGACGGGCGCATGGGGCGGGTGCTGGAGATCGGTACCGGCTGCGGCTACCAGGCGGCGGTGCTTAGCCACCTGGCGACCGAGGTCTACAGCATCGAGCGCTTGCGCGGCTTACACGATAAGGCGCGCGAGAACCTGCGTCCTTTGCGATTAGCGACGGTGCATTTGTTGTTTGGCGATGGCATGCAGGGCTATCCCGCTGGCGCGCCCTATGCGGCCATCATCGCAGCGGCGGGCGGCCAAGCGATCCCGCAGGCCTGGATTGACCAGTTGGCGGTAGGCGGGCGTCTCGTTGCGCCGGTAATGGGCAGCGGGGTTTCTGCAGGTTTGAACGCCGGTACTGCCAATGGGCAATCGCTGGTGGTGCTGGAAAAGACGGCCCAGGGCGTGCGCCAGACGGTGCTGGAGGCAGTTCACTTTGTCCCCTTAAAATCCGGCTTGGCCTAGAGCTAAAAAAGGGAATAAAAATATGAATTTCAACAACTTGAAAAATAAAGTTAAAGTTTTTTCTTGGTTTTTGATCGTCCTAGGTTTGGTGCTTTTGTCCGCCTGTGGCGGCAAGCAACTGCAACCGGCGCCGGTGGAAGACCGCAACGCACCAGCGGCCAACAAAAATGCCGCGCACAGCACACAAGAAGCCCATGCCTCCAAGCTGGGCCATTCGGGTACTGGCACTTCGGAGCAGCCTGGCGCGTCCCAGGCAGCCGCAACTGCGCCTGGGGCAGAAAACGCCGGCAAGCCGGGTTATTACACCGTCAAACAGGGAGACACGCTTGCGCGGATCGGCTTGGAAGCGGGGCAAAATTACCGCGATATAGCGCGCTGGAACAACCTGGACAACCCGAATCGGATCGAAACGGGACAAGTGCTGCGCATCATCCCGCCAGGCGCTTCGGAAGAGGCGGTGGTGGCGCGTCCCGTGGCCGTTTCCAAAATTTCGGCAACGCCGCTCCCCCCGGCGGGCAAACCCGTGCAGGCAGCCAGCGCGCCTGGCGTGGCGGTTATTTCGCCGGCTGCGCCTGTCAGCGCGCCCGCGGTGGTGGCTACACCGGCTACGGTCATTGAAGATGATGTGTCCTTTATCTGGCCGGTGCGCGGCGACATCGTGGCCACGTTTGACGAAGCCAAAAACCGCAAAGGTTTAGATATCGGTGGCGTCGCCGGCACCCCCATACTGGCGGCGGCCGAGGGCAAAGTGGTGTATGCCGGCTCGGGGCTGCGGGGCTACGGTAACCTCATCATCGTGAAACACAGCGCCACCTACCTTACCGCCTATGCCCATAACCAGACCTTGTTGGTCAAAGAAGAGCAGATCGTCAAGCAGGGCCAGAAAATCGCCGAAATGGGCAACAGCGATGCAGACCAGGTGAAACTGCATTTTGAAGTGCGCAAAATGGGTAAACCGGTGGACCCGGCTAAGTACCTGCCGATTCGCTAACACGGCGCTGGCCCTTGCCAGCGCTCAACCGGGTTGATATTGATGTCTCAAACCAAGGCGCCAGCGCCTGCGAGTCCATCCATTGGGATGGCTAGCGCACAGACAAGCGCTGTTCCCAAGCATCTGCTGGACCCGGCGCAGATTGCCGCAGCGCTTGGCTTACAAGAACATTTGACGGTGCTCAGCCTGGACCTCGAAGGCCAGGGGGTGGCCCACCGCGCCGATGGCAAGGTGGTGTTTATTGACGGAGCCTTAACCTATGAGGTGGTCAGCGCCCGCATCCATCGCAGCAAGTCCAGTTTTGACAAAGGCACGCTCACTGAGGTGCATCGCGAGTCGTCTCAGCGTGTGGTGCCGCACTGCCCGCATTTTGGCCTGCACGAAGGCGCCTGCGGGGGCTGCAAGATGCAGCATTTGCATCCGGCAGCGCAAGTGGCGGTCAAGCAAAGAGCCTTGGAAGATCAATTCCGGCACATCGGTAAATTGCGCCCTGATCGCATACTGCGTGCGATTGAAGGGCCGGCCTGGGCCTACCGCTACCGCGCCCGATTGTCAGTACGATTCGTGCGTAAAAAAGGCGCAGTGCTGATTGGTTTTCACGAGCGCAAAAGCCATTTTGTAGCGGACATGAAGCGCTGCCCGGTGTTGCCACAACATGTCAGTGACATGCTCTTGCCTTTGCGCGACTTGATCGCTGGTATGGACGCAGTTCAGCATATTCCCCAAATTGAGCTGGCCATTGGCGACCGGGGTGGGCCGGGCAGCGCCGATAAGCAAGGCGATGTGACGGCGCTGGTTTTGCGGCATCTGCTGCCGCTCAGTGATGCCGACCTAGATAGATTGCGCGCCTTTGCATTGGATAGACCAGGCTTGCAATGGTGGCTGCAAGCCAAGGGCCCGGATACCATCGCCTTGCTAGACCCTGCCGACGAAGCGCGCACTGGCGCACTGGCTTACAGCTTGCCGGATTTCAGCATCACCATGCCATTTCGCCCCACGGATTTCACCCAGGTCAATCCGTATATCAACCGGGTTTTAGTCGCGCGCGCGCTGTCGCTATTGGCGGTGCAAAAAAACGAGCGGGTGATTGATTGGTTTTGTGGCTTGGGCAATTTCACGCTGCCTTTGGCCACCCAGGCGCGCGAGGTCTTGGGCGTGGAGGGCGCCGAGTCCCTGGTGGCGCGTTCGCGCGATAACTACCGGATGAATCAGCAGACGCGGGGACCTTCGCAATCCCTGGCGCCCACACGCTTTGCGGCGCGCAATTTGTTTGAAATCGACGGCGCGGCTTTGCTGGCCGATGGCGCGGCGGACAAATGGTTGGTGGACCCGCCGCGCGAAGGTGCATTTGCCCTGGTGCAGTCTTTGGTCGCCCTCATGCAAGAAGCGCAAAGTGCAGACGTGTGGACGCCCCCGCGACGGATTGTGTACGTCAGTTGTAACCCGGCCACCTTGGCGCGCGACGCTGCTGTATTGGTGAGCCAGGGCGGCTACCGCTGCACAGCGGCCGGTGTGGTCAATATGTTTGCCCATACCGCGCACGTAGAAAGTATTGCGGTTTTTGATTTACAGGGCGATTAGCCCTCTGTTAGCGCCGCTGTAAAACCCACACACCGATGTTGTTGTCGGCAGGATGCAGCACCAGGGCTTTGACCGCCCACTGAGCCTTGTCAATGTGAGCGGGTAGGGTTTGATTGGGCCCCGGCGCAATCAGCAGCCAGGGGCAGTCATTGCTTAATGTGGGGGCGCTGATGGGCAACTTACCGATCCATCGCAAGGCTGCAATTTCGCCAATATTCAATTGTTCGCTACGTACACAGCCCGGTGCGCTGACATGCCCAGTCACCAGAGCAACCCAGCGCTCATAGCTTTGGGTGTAGTCAAACAAGGAAATGCCCATGGTCATCATTAGTGCCCAGCACCAGGCGATGCCGCCAGCGGGTAGCACCAGGCTGCGCCAGAGTTCACGCCGGTGGCGCCCCACCCGCCAATGCACGAGCAGGCCCCAAGCGACGGTGCAGACGGTTGCAGTACACAAAGCCAACCAAGAAAATTTGGCCTCAAAGTCTGGCGCTAGCCGAGCAATATTGATCGCCGGATTGGCCGGAATGCCGGTAAACATGGCGATAAAGTGGACCCATAAAACAAGTCCCCAACCGGTAAAAAATATGAGCGTGAACCAGTCGATGAGCGAGGCCACCTGGCGTTTAAGCGTAGGCAAGGCAAAGGCTGCCAAACTCGATAGGGCGGGCAGGGCAAGCAGCAAAGTGTGTTCCGAAGAATGCATGCACCAGCTGGCGACCAGCACCGCGATAACTACCAAAAGCGGAAGGGCAAGGTGTCGGCTGGCGTGCAGGCTCCAGAGTTGTCGGCGCCATACCCACATCGTCCATAAAGCCAAGGGCCAGGCCGGCCAGGTGAACCACAGCAACAATTCCATATAGCCTTGCCAGGGCGAGGCCAGGTGTAGCGGGTTATCCAGTTTCCAGCGCCATAAGTCCAATCCGCTGGCGATAGTTGCACATGCCAAGGTACTCACCACCAAGACAGCAATGCCCGCTTTAGCGCGGTACAAACGGGTTGTGTGGTCTGCGTTCAAAAATAATTGGTATAGCTCGAAAACTGTAGCCCCTGCGCCAAAAATAACTGCCAGACTAGGCGCGCCACTGATGGCTAGGCCCACGAGGCTGACAACCAGTGCAAGCCAGGCTTGTTGGGGTCGCCACGGCAGTGCGCTAACGCCACTCAGAAATATCCCGACAAAGGCCAGTTGGATCAACTCGGGCGAGGTTTCGTGCGCCATCGGGGCAAGGCCCAAGCATGCAATCAAAGCCAATAGGCCACCGTCGGCGATAGAGCGGGCGTAGTCGGTGGTATCAGCCTGTCCGCCAAAAGCGAAGGCGACAGGTTGGGCCATGGGGCTGCGGGCCAGGTAATAGGTACCATACCAGTGTGCCGCCATAGCCACGGCAAGCGCAATAACAAAAGGGATGCGCGCCAGCCACTGCGCCTCCAGCCCGCTCCCACCCCACTGCAACATCCAGGCGCCGAGCCAATAGGGCAGGAGCGCACCTTGCTCCGAAGGTATGCCCGCCAGCGTCGGATGCCACCAATCCGAATGGCCCCAGGCGAGTTCGGCCATATAGCCCAGCGCGCCCATATCCGCAAATTTCCATCCGCTGCGGCCGACAAAGCCCGCCAGCACATACACCAGGCACAAAGACAGCAAGGCAAGGCGCGGAAGGCGCGCGGCGCCTGCTTGGGTAACGATGGCAGGAGTCGTGTTCAAAGCTTAAGAGAGAAGATAAAAAAAGGCAGCACGGGATGCCGGGCTGCCTTCGATTGTGCGTCAGGCCTGCGCCTGCGGTATTTACTTGGCTGCGGTTTTGCCGAACCGGTTGCGGAATTTCTCCACGCGTCCACCCATGTTATCTACCGACTTCTGGG
>JBBAPY010000042.1:0-15746 GCA_040400635.1 Rhodoferax sp. | reverse complement strand
GACGAGCCGGCTTTCAATGTCTATATGGACGAAGCGGCCGACTGGGGCGTGCAAGCGCTGGAGCGCGCCGCCCAGGGCTTGACCTGCAAAACGGCGGTGCATATTTGCTATGGCTACGGCATCAAGGCCAATACGGACTGGAAAGACACCCTGGGCCACGAGTGGCGCCAGTATGAAAAAGTGTTTCCAGCGCTCTCTAAGAGCAGCATCGAACAAGTCAGTCTGGAATGCGCGCATTCGCACGTACCCATGGATTTGATGGCTTTGCTCGAGGGCAAGGAAGTGATGGTCGGTGTGATCGATGTGGCCTCCGACGTGGTGGAGACGCCCGAGGAAGTGGCCGACACCATTGGCCGCGCCTTGCAGTTTGTACCCAAAATGAAGCTCACTGCCTGCACCAACTGCGGTATGGCGCCTATGGACCGCAGCATTGCCACGCGCAAGTTGTATGCCCTGGCCCAGGGTGCTGAGCTCGCGCGCCAGCGCCATGGTTAAAGCTGCTCAGCAATCAACCCCTTGGCCAATCATTAATTGCAAAAACAGCGCCTATGTCCAAAACCATTGAATTCTTTTTTGATTTCGGCAGCCCCACGACTTACCTGGCGAATACCCAGTTGCCCAAGTTGGCAAAGGAATGTGGCGCACACCTGGTGTACCGCCCTATGCTGCTGGGCGGCGTGTTCAAAGCTACCGGCAATGCCAGCCCGGTCACGGTACCGGCCAAGGGCCGCTGGATGGGCGTGGACATACAACGCTGGGCTGAGCACTACGGCGTGCCCTTTGCCTTCAACCCGCATTTCCCTATCAACACCCTGCCCCTGATGCGCGGCGCCTGCGGCATGCAAATGCGACATCCCGATATGCTGGAGCGCTATATCGATACGGTTTTCCAGGCTATGTGGGTCAAGCCCTGCAATATGGGCGACCCGCAGGTGTTGGCGCATGTACTGGGCGCCGCCGGTTTTGAGGCGCAGGCATTTATGGACTTGATTGCAGACCCGCAGGTTAAAACCCAACTCATCAGCAACACCGACGAAGCGGTGGCGCGCGGGGTGTTTGGTGCGCCCACTATGTTTGCGGGTGACCAACTATTTTTCGGCCAGGACCGGCTTGATTTTGTGCGCCACGCCCTGGCCTGAAAAACCTACGCGCTGCCCCTGCCAAAGATTAAGGAAACCCTATGCATCGCGTTGCCATCAGCAGCACCGGCCTGTTTACCCCGCCACACACCATCAGCAACGAAGAGCTGGTGCAGGCCTATAACGACTACGCCGCGCTAGAAAACACCCGCCATGCCGAGGCGATTGCCGCCGGCACGCACAGCGCTCTCACCGAGTCGAGTGTCGAGTTCATCGAAAAAGCCTCGGGCATCAAAAGCCGTTACGTCATGGAAAAACTTGGCGTGCTGGACCCGGAGCGTATGCGTCCGCGCTTTACGCCCCGCCCAGATAGCGAGATTTCTATGATGGCTGAGATCGGCGTGCAAGCCTGCCAGGAGGCCTTGCGTGCGGCCGGTAAGACCGCTGCCGATGTGGACGGCCTGATTTGCGCTGCCGCCAATATGCAGCGACCCTACCCCGCCATGGGTGTGGAAATTCAGACGGCGCTGGGCGTCCATGGGTACGCCTTTGATATGAACGTGGCTTGTTCCTCGGCCACGTTTGCTTTGGAGCTGGCCTACAACGCGGTACGTACCGGCCAGTCGCGTGCGGTACTGGTGGTCAACCCAGAAATTACCTCGGCGCATTTGGCCTGGAAAGACCGCGACTGCCATTTCATCTTTGGTGATGTCTGCACCGCGATCTTGGTGGAACGCCTAGACCTGGCGCCGCAGGGCGCTTTTGAGATTCTGGGCACGCGCTTGCTCAGTACGTTTTCGAACAATATCCGCAACAACCAGGGCTTTATGTCGCGCGCCGAAGACCGCGACCCAGACGACCGCGACCAGCTCTTTCGCCAGGAAGGGCGCAAAGTTTTTAAGGAAGTCTGCCCTATGGCGGCCGAGCACATCGAGAGCCATCTGCAAAGCCTCGACTTGACACCCGCGCAGGTGCGCCGCTTCTGGCTGCACCAGGCCAATTTATCCATGAACCAGTTCATCATCCGCCGCCTGCTCGGGCGCGATGCCAGCGCCGACGAAGCGCCCGTGATATTGGACGAATTTGCCAACACGGCCTCGGCCGGGTCGATCATCTCTTTTCACCGCAACAAAGCGGACATCCAAAGGGGAGAGACCGGCGTCATCTGCTCCTTTGGAGCGGGTTACTCCATAGGTAGCGTGATTGTGCGCAAGACCTGAGGTGCTGACATCAGCGCGGGCCGCAATCCCCGCGCGAGTGCAGCACAGGTTTAAATCAGTGTCCGCTGCAAGCGCAGTTCGGCAATGGTATGACCTACCACTTGTACTTCGCGCTCGGCACCGGGTTCACGCTTGAAGCCAGCCAGTTCGAAAAAGCGCAAGGCGGTGGTGTTGCGCGCAGGCAGCCAAAGGGTTACGTCAATGCAGCCCTCGTCATGCAAACCCTGACGCGCCGCATGCCACAGAGACAGGCCCACGCCCAGGCCCTGAAAATCCGGGTGCACATAGATATCGGTAATCTCTCCCGTGGTCTGGCGGCTGCCGTCGTCGCGGCTACGGTCAAAACCGACAAAACCCACAATGCGCTCGCCATGCATGGCGGCCATCACCTGGGGCTCGGCAAACTCAATCGCTTCGCGCCAATAGGCCTGGCGCTTGTCCTGGCCCAAGGGCGGCAATTGGTCGGTACCCAACAAGGACTGGTAGGTTTCGAGCGCTACCTGCGCATACAAATCACTAATCGCTTTGGCATCGCGCCCGACGGTGGCGCGTACCGGAAAAACAGAGGTGCTGGACATGGGAGCTGCAATCACAAAAAAACGAAACAAAGGCGAGACCGATTGTCGCAGGATTGCAAGGGCCTTCTACCGCCCTGCCAGCGCTAGGCGTTAAGCTTTGCCCCATGTGCCGGGATAAACCAAGAACTATGCTCCACCGCCCGTGGCGTCTGGCGCTGTGCAGCTGGCTGCTTGGCGCATGCCTGGTGGCGCAGGCAGCGCCCTTTGAAGACAGCATGGCCCAGCGCACTCTAGCCTGCACCGGCTGTCACGGCCCGCAGGGTCGCTCCGGCCCCGACGGCTACTACCCACGCCTGGCCGGCAAGCCCGCAGGCTATTTGTACAACCAGCTGGTCAATCTGCAACAAGGGCGGCGCAACTACCCGCTGATGCAAACCTTGCTTGCGCCCCTAGACGATAGCTATCTGCGCACGCTGGCCGATTATTTTGCAGCGCTTGAAATCTCCTACCCGCCGCCCGCGCCGCAATCCACCGACAAGGCCTTGTTGGCACGCGGGCAGCAACTCGTGCGCCAGGGCGACCCGGCCTTGCAGATACCGGCCTGCGTGCAGTGCCACGGCAGCGCGCTGACCGGCACGCAGCCCTCAGTGCCCGGCTTACTAGGCCTACCGCGCGACTACCTCAACGCCCAGCTAGGTGGCTGGCAAAACGGCCAACGCCAAGCCCAGGCGCCGGACTGCATGGCCGACATCGCCAAGCGCCTGAGCGACGCCGATGTGCATGCGCTGAGCACTTGGCTGTCCAGCCAAAGCGTGCCGCTGGTATCGCGCGCAGCCGCGTTCAAGCCGCCCCTGGCCCCCGGCGCCAAAGAGATTCGCTGCGGGAGCACGCCGTGGTGAGGCCCGGCACCCTGCGCGCCCTTGCGCTAGCGCTTTTCATGGTACTGGCAGGCTCCCTGCTGTGGGCCCTGTGGGGCTTTGACGCCTATTACCGGCAGGCCAGCGCCAACACGTTTATGCAGACGACAACACCCGCAGACACTAAGGCTAGCGTGGGAAGTGAAAACATGGCGGGTACCCATGCGCAAGTGCCCTCGATAGCGCAGTTAGCGCAGGGGCAGTATCTGGCGCGTGTGGGCAATTGCGTGTTTTGCCATAGCGCGCCCGCCGGCGCCCTGCTCGCCGGTGGACGGGCCATCACCACGCCTTTTGGCACGGTCTACACCAGCAACCTGACGCCAGACCCGGCGCATGGATTGGGGCGCTGGACGGCAGACGATTTCTGGCAGGCCTTACACCTGGGTCTAGGTCCGCAGGGACAGCGCCTTTCACCGGCATTTCCCTACACCAGCTACAGCCGACTCACGCGCGCCGATGCCGATGCGCTATGGGCATTTTTGCAATCGGTGCCCGCCGTGAATCGACCCAAAACCGAGGCGAATATGGTGTGGCCCTTCGGCACGCAAACCGCGCTCGGCCTGTGGCGCGCAATGTACTTTCGTCCCTACCAAAACTCCAATGAAAGCTCAGCGCCCGCAGGCGCAGATGCGGTGGCATGGACACGCGGGCGCTATTTGGTCGAAGGCCTGGGCCATTGCCAGGAATGCCACAGCCCGCGTGACGCGCTGGGCGGCATGCGCGATGCCTCACGCGGCACGGGCGGCGTCTTGCCCAGCCTGCCCTGGTATGCACCATCCTTGCGTGACGCAGCGCAGGCCGGAACAAACGACGGCCCCGCACTGCAAAGCTTTTTGCAAACCGGCGTAGGCGCGGGCCGCTTTGCCGCCGGACCTATGGCCGAGGTGGTGTTGCACGGCACGCAATACCTGAACGACCAGGATGCGCAGGCCATGGCGGTGTATTTGCAGCAGCTGCTGCCGAACAAGGCAGGCCTGATCGATACAAAAGCAAATACAAACATCGACGTAAGTGCCAGTGCAAATGCGACCTCCGCCCCCAAGGAAATAAGCAAGCCCAGCCCTACGCATGCGCAAGGCGTAGAAATTTACAAGCAGCACTGTGCAGACTGCCACGGCGGCAATGGCCAGGGTCGCACGGGCGTATATCCCGCACTCGCAGGCAACCGCGCGCTGCTGATGGACAAACCCAACAACGCGGTGCTGAGCGTGCTCTACGGCGGCTTTGCGCCTTCCACACAAGGCAATGCCCAGCCTTTTGGCATGCCACCCTTTATGCTGGAACTGAGCAATGCCCAGATCGCCCAGGTGCTCACTTATGCCCGCAGCGCTTGGGGCAATCAGGCCGCAGCCATCAGCGAATTGCAAGTACAAGCCGTGCGCGATCCGCGCCAGCACAGATGAACGCGCCAGTCAAACAGGGGCATACAGACATCACGCTGCTGTACCAGGACGATGCACTTCTGGTGCTGAACAAACCAGCAGGGCTTTTGTCGGTGCCGGGCCGGGGCGCGGATAAGCAAGATTGCTTGAGCGCCCGCGTACAAGCGCACTTTCCCGATGCGCTGGTAGTGCACCGCTTAGATATGGCGACCTCGGGCCTCTTGCTAATGGCGCGCGGCGCGGATACCCAGCGTACTATCAACCATGCATTTGCCCACGGCCTGGTGGAAAAACGCTACGTAGCGCAAGTGGCAGGCCTCTTGGAGGCGGATGCAATATGGCAGACCATCGACTTACCGATCGCCGTCGATTGGCCGCGCCGCCCCTTGCGCATCATCCAGGCCGATGGCAAAGCCAGCCAAACGCGCTGGCGATGCGTGGCGCAGGATGTGCATCGCAGTAGCAGCCGCGTGGAACTCGAACCCCTGACCGGGCGCAGCCATCAGTTGCGCCTGCATATGCAGGCTATGGGCCATCCCATCTTGGGCGATGCTTTGTATGCACCGGCCCAAGTGCAGGCCATGGTCCCACGCCTGCTTTTGCACGCCTGCGCGTTGTCGCTGAAGCATCCGCACAGCGGCACGCCCATGCACTGGGAATGCCCTGAGGATTTTTAAATACCGGTTTTACCGTCCACCCCTATGCCTTTTGATTCTGACCGCATTGCTAACGCGCGCGCCCAATGGCGCTGGCGCGGCAACGAGCGCCCGCCGTTTGCGCAGATCCCCGCGCAGGGGCAGGTCTCGGTGTGGGATTTCCCGCGTCCGCCCGAGCTCGTTCACGAAGAACGCGAGATCCTGGTGTTGTGGGGCGACACGCTTGTGGCGCGAACGCGTGGCGCATGGGCGGTGAGAGAGACGGCCCATCCGCCCACGTTTTATCTGCCCCTGGCCGATGTCCAGCGCACACTTTTACGCCCCGCAGGTGGTGGCTCATTTTGCGAATGGAAAGGCCCAGCATGCTATTGGGACCTGGTTGACGGTGCGCGCCGATTGGCACAGGTCGCCTGGAGCTATCCGCAGCCCCTGGCCGGAGCGGAGCCGCTAGCCGAGTGCATTGCTTTTTACGCGCACGAACTCGATTGCAGTGTGGGCGGTGCAAAGGTCCGTGCGCAGCCCGGGGGCTTTTACGGCGGGTGGATTACACCCGATCTTTGCGGGCCATTTAAGGGCGATCCCGGCAGTAGCGCTTGGTAGCGGGACTGGCCTAGGGTTGGAGCTGGTAAAGACGATCCAAAGCGCAATCGCGCGTCATCGTCCGCAATAAGCTGTCCTAAAAAGAGTCCAGGTCGACTTGCACCACCCCAATATACTGCAAGCCATGCAACCGAACTGGTATGAGCGGCACATCTTGCCCACTGCGCTGGACTTGGCCTGTGGCATGCCCGTATTCGGGCGTATGCGCCAGCATGTGGTTCCGCGCGCGCAAGGGCGCGTGCTGGAGGTGGGCATCGGCACGGGGCTGAACATGCGCTATTACGACAAGGCCCGCGTGACCCACATTACCGGCCTGAACCCTGCGATGCAAATGCACCGTCGGGCCCAAGAGCGCATTGAGCGCGCAGGCTTGCAGGTGGACCTGATCGGCCTGTCGGCAGAGCAGATTCCGATGCCCGATGCCAGCTTTGACACGGTGCTCATCACCTACACGCTGTGCAGTATTCCCGACCCGCACGCCACCCTGCTGGAGATGCGCCGCGTGTTGGCGCCCACCGGCCGGCTGCTGTACTGCGAGCACGGGCGCGCGCCCGATGCGTCGGTGCAACGCTGGCAAGAGCGCTTGCAACCGCTATGGGGCAAAGTCGCAGGCGGCTGCCATCTGGGGCGCGATGTGCCCGCCCTGCTGCAAGCCGCGGGCTTTGCCCTGATCGACCCGCAAACCCGCTATATCAAGGGCCCGCGGCCTTTCACTTTTCACTACTGGGGCGAGGCGCTACCTGCGTAGGGGCAAAGGTTAGTATTGCGTTGGAGGACTCGGTCCCTCAGCAATAACTCCTACTTCCACTTACACAAAATTTCAAACGCTCACAGCATGGGTGCGTTGTGAAGCCTACGCATACTTGTATGAGGCAATGCAGCCAGAGCCTAATTGACGAATTTTTCTTCAACAATAAGACTTTATGAGAAATTGCTGGCGAAATTGCCTAAGTGTTTGACCTTAAGCAGACAAAGCCGGCGGCGGCCTAGTAGATTGGACTGGGCGGAAATTGATCCGCTAAAGGACTCCAAATGCAATGGCAAAATTCAGCGACTCGCTTCCTTTTCTTTACTGGAAAGGGCGGGGTTGGGAAGACCTCAATTTCAACCGCCGTGGCCATAAGTCTGGCTGATGCCGGCAAAAAGGTTCTGCTCGTCAGTACGGACGCAGCGTCTAACTTAGATGAGATGCTGGGTGTAAAGCTGAGTAATCAAGCCGTAGCGGTGCCAGGTGTGCCGGGGCTTGAATTGATCAATATTGATCCAGATGCTGCGGTGCAGGCCTACCGACAGCGCGTCATCGACCAAATGGGTGCTGCCGCGACACAGGCGGAAATAGGCGCTGTAAGGGAGCAACTGTCCGGCGCTTGCACGACCGAAATCGCATCGTTTGATGAATTCTCAAGTCTCCTAGCTGAGTCAAACAGCCAATACGACCACATCGTCTTTGACACCGCTCCGAGTGGGCATACGCTACGTTTGTTGAGCCTGCCCAAAGCTTGGAGCGGCTTTCTCGCAAACAATGACAAAGGCGCATCCTGCTTGGGCCCGCACTCCGGCCTAAAGATGCAAGAAACTCGCTTTAACCAAGCCTTGGCCGCCTTGAGCAATCCCTCACTTACGTCGGTTGTCCTGGTAGCACGTCCAGAGACAAGTGCCCTGCGTGAAGTCTTGCGGACGAGCATAGAACTTAAGGCACTGGGCTTATCCAACCAAAGGCTGATTATTAATGGCGTGTTCCATTGCAGCGTAGCCAATGATGAAGTCGCTCAGGCAGTGCAATTGCAAGGTCAAGTAGCCTTGGCGAATATGCCTGCGGAGCTAAAACTCCTTGCGCAAGACGAGGTGCCACTTCGGGCTGTCGATAGTGTTGGATTGCCCGCGTTGCGATCACTGCTGTCTACAACCACTGCCGCGCTAAAAGAGCAAAGTCTTGCGAGCGCGCCCATTGCGGCCAAGCGATTTTCTTTGTTGATTGATGAATTGTCGAAGCAGGACTACGGATTGATAATGGTCATGGGAAAGGGTGGGGTAGGAAAAACAACCATTGCAGCGGCTATTGCATTGGGTTTGATTCAAAGGGGCAAGACCGTTCACCTCAGTACAACCGACCCCGCCGCGCATTTGGCTGAAACGCTGTTGGAAGATGTAGTCGGATTACAGCTTAGCCGCATAGACCCCAAGGTTGAAACAAAGCATTACGTCGACAAAATAATGGCGGCTAAAGGCCCTTTGCTCAATGACGATGAAAAAGCATTATTAATAGAAGACCTTCAGTCGCCCTGCACCGAAGAGGTCGCCGTGTTTCACGCCTTCTCCCATATCGTCGCGCAGGCCCGAAGTAGATTTGTGGTCTTAGATACTGCTCCGACCGGGCACTCCCTTTTGCTAATGGATGCAGCGGGCGCTTACCACCGCCAAATGATAAGTACCTATGAAAAACAATCCGGCATTTCAGCCAAAATCGTAACCCCTTTAATGCGACTGCAAGACCCTGACTACACCAAAATAATTTTGGTAACCTTGCCTGAGATCACACCAATATCACAGGCATCAGCATTGCAAGACGATCTTAGGCGCGCAAATATCGAACCCTATGCTTGGGTACTCAATCGGTCTGTCTTGGCAGCTACTACGAAGGACCCCTTGCTTGCAGCACGTTTGCATGGCGAGATTCGCCAAATTGAGCGAATTGAAAATGGGCTATCTAAAAATCTATTTGCTATCGCATTCCAGACCCATCCGCCTGTTGGTGTACCCGCTCTTGAAAAACTTATCGCGCAATAGTTATCCACTGCGTCGAGAAGCCAAAAAACCGTCTCCTAGCCGGCTCCCTGAAAATTGCGCTCCCAATGCAGGGCACACCGCCAAACCGGAACCCAAGCCCCAGCGCCTAAAATGCCAGGGTGACCTCCATCCTCAACGCCGACCTGCATTGCCACTCTGTGGTCTCGGACGGCACCCTGACCCCTGAAGCCCTGGCCGAACGTGCTGCCTCCCACGGCGTGGAGCTGTGGGCGCTGACCGACCACGACGAAATCGGTGGCCAGGCCCGAGCCGCCGCAGCGGCCAAGGCCGTGGGCATGCGTTACGTCACCGGTGTGGAGATTTCGGTCACTTTTCTGGGTAAAACCGTCCACATCGTGGGTCTGGGCATCGACACCGACAACGCCGATTTGCGCGAGGGCCTAGAGCAGACCCGCGGCGGGCGCAGGCTGCGGGCGCAGGACATGGCCGACGGCTTGGCTAAAGTGGGTATCAAGGGCGCGTTTGAAGGCGCGCTGCAGTACGTGGGCAACCCAGACCTGATTTCCCGCACGCATTTCGCCCGGCATCTGGTAGAAACCGGCGTGTGCAAAGAAACCAACGAGGTGTTTCGCAAATACCTGACCGAGGGCAAGCCGGGCTTTGTGGAACACAGCTGGGCCTCGCTTAAAGACGCGGTGGGCTGGATTACCGGCGCCGGTGGCATGGCGGTGGTGGCGCATCCGGCGCGCTATAAATTTACCCCCAACGAAGAGTTCGCGCTGTTTACCGAATTCAAAGGCCATGGCGGGCGCGGCGTGGAAGTGGTGACTGGCAGCCATTCAGCCGCCGAATATGTCGCCTACGCCGCCACGGCGCAAGAATTCGGGCTGGCCGCATCGCGCGGCAGCGACTTTCACAGCCCCCTAGAAAGCCACACCGAGCTAGGTACCCTGCCCTATCTGCCCGGCGGTTTGACGCCGGTGTGGGATTTGCTGGCCGCGCGCATCCAGTAAGCGACGCCGTGGCACAGTTTTTTGAGGTCCACCCGGACAACCCGCAACAACGCCTGCTCAAGCAAGCGGTAGCCTTGCTGCAAAAAGGGGGCGTGCTAGCGGTGCCCACCGATTCAAGCTACGCGCTGGTCTGCCATTTAGACGATAAGGCCGCTGCCGACCGGCTGCGCCAAATTCGCGGCATGGACGACAAGCACCACCTGACGCTGCTCTGCCGCGACCTGAGCGAACTGGCCAGTTACGCCCGCGTGGACAACCGGCAGTTCCGCTTACTTAAGTCGGCGACGCCGGGCCCGTTTACTTTCATCCTGGAAGCCAGCAAAGAGGTGCCGCGCCGCCTGAGCCACCCCTCGCGCAAAACCATTGGCCTGCGCTTGCCCGAACATGCCTGTCTGCAAGCCCTGTTGGAACTGCACGGCGCGCCATTACTGGCCACTACCTTGATACCGCCCGGTGAAAGCCAGGCCCTGAACGATGCAGCCGACATCCGCGAACGCTTTGAGCACCAGATAGACGGTGTGATCGACGCCGGCGCTTGCGCGCTGGAGCCCACTACCGTGATCGACCTGAGCACCGGCGAAGCCGAGGTGGTGCGGCTAGGCCGGGGCGACCCCGCTAAGCTGGGCATTTAAAGCAATACAACGCGCAATTTTGAAAGAGCCCCAGTGGACATTGCACAACTGATTCAAACCGTCAGCCTCTACGCCATACCGGTGATTTTTTCTATCACCCTGCATGAAGCGGCGCACGGCTACGCGGCGCGCTACTTTGGCGACAACACCGCTTGGATGCTGGGCCGCGTCTCGCTCAACCCGATGAAGCACATCGACCCGGTGGGCACCATCTTGCTGCCACTGCTGCTGTATTTCAGCACTTCGGGCGCATTTTTGTTTGGCTATGCCAAGCCGGTGCCGGTGAACTTTGGGCACCTGCGCCGCCCCAAGCGCGATATGGTCTGGGTGGCGTTGGCCGGTCCTGCCATTAATTTTGCGCAAGCTATTGCTTGGGGCGCGGGCCTTTTTATATTCCAAGGCGCCGGCGTCAGCGAGCCTTTTTTGCTGAAAATGTGCAAGGGCGGCGTGCTGGTCAATGTGGTGATGTGCGTGTTCAACCTCTTCCCACTGCCGCCGCTCGATGGCGGGCGCATTTTGGTGGGCCTCTTGCCCATGCGCCAGGCTTATTGGTTATCGCGCGTAGAGCCCTGGGGCTTTTTTATTGTGATGGCGCTGGTGCTGACCAAGGTCATCAATACGTTTTGGATGCTGCCTTTGATGGGCCTGAGCTTTGAAGCTCTGGACTTGCTGCTCAGCCCCTTGCGCGCCCTGCTGCAAAGCGGCAGCGCATCGGTTTAATTTGTTTGGCCTTGTTGACTAAAGCACCATGAGTACTGTTCGTTTTTTAACCGGCATCACCACCTCGGGCACACCGCACTTGGGCAACTACGTGGGCTCCATTCGCCCCGCGGTGCAAGCGAGCTTGCGGCCGGGTGTGGAAAGTTATTACTTTCTGGCCGACTACCACGCGCTCATCAAAATTGACGAGCCGGCGCGCATCCAGCGCAGCACGCTGGAAATTGCCGCTAGTTGGCTGGCTGCTGGTTTAGACCCCGAACGCGTGGTGTTTTACCGCCAGTCCGACATTCCTGAAATCCCCGAGCTGACCTGGTTTTTAACCTGCGTGACCGGCAAAGGTATTCTCAACCGCGCGCATGCCTACAAAGCCTCGGTGGACAAAAACACCGCCGCTGGCACTGACCCGGACACGGATGTGAGCGCTGGCCTGTTTATGTACCCGGTGCTGATGGGGGCGGACATTTTGATGTTCAACGCTCACCATGTGCCCGTGGGGCGCGACCAGGTACAGCACATCGAAATGGCGCGCGACATGGCGCACAGTTTTAACCACCGCTATGGCGAACATTTCGTGGCCCCGCTGGCGGCCATCGAAGAAAGCGTAGCTACCTTGCCAGGGTTGGATGGCCGCAAGATGAGCAAGAGCTATGACAACACCATCCCGCTGTTTGCTAGCAGCGCGCAGTTGCAAAAACTGATAGCCAACATCAAAACCGATTCGCGCGCGCCGGGCGAGCCCAAAGACACCGAAGGCTCCGCCCTGTTCCAGATTTACCAAGCCTTTGCCAGCCCCGAGGAAACCGCCGCTTTTGCGCAGGAATTTGCCCAAGGCATCAGCTGGGCCGCTTCCAAAGAGAAATTGCATGCGCGCATTGACCAAGAGATTGCGCCCATGCGCGCACGCTACCAGCACCTGATGGAGCATCCGCAAGAAGTAGAGGCGATGCTGCTGCAAGGCGCCATTAAAGCGCGCGCCGTCGCCACGCCTTTTATGGCGCGCTTGCGCCAGGCTGTAGGGCTTCGCGGCTTGGCCGCACAAAGCACTGGCGGCCCTGCTAAAGCGGCCAAAACTGCCAGCGCGGCCTTCAAGCAATACCGCGAAGCCGATGGTCAGTTTTACTTCAAACTGCTCGATGCCAAAGGCGCGCTGCTCTTGCAAAGCACCGGCTTTGCCAACCCGAAAGAGGCGGCGCAAGTGATGGGCCAGCTTAAGGCCAGGGGCGCTAGTGCACTGCCTGCCTGCCAGGCATTTATCGCCAGCGTTGCCGATGCTGCAGCGCTGGACGAAGCGCTAGAGAGTTTGCGTGCGCAGGCGGCCTGATTGGCGATGATCCCAGCGTAGGCAAACGCCATGCAAGCCAAGTACCTGCTCCAACTGGCTTGCCTCTCGGCGCTGTGGGGCGCCTCCTTCATCCTGACACGAATTTCGGCACCGCAACTGGGACCGAATTTTTCGCCCTGGCTACGCATGACTTTGGGCACCTTGATGCTGGCGATCATCATGCGCGTGCTCAAGCACCGCTGGCCCACAGAGCATTGGAAAGAGTTGATGTTTATCGGCTTTCTGGCCGTGGCCGGGCCGCACGCCTTGTATTCGCAAGCCGCCTTGTTTTTGCCCGGTGGCTATGGCGCGCTGCTCTCGGTCACCTCGGTGTTATTTGGCGCATTCGCCTCCGCCTGGCTGGGCGAGGAAGTACTGACACGCGGCAAGCTGGCTGGTTGCCTACTCGGCTTGGCCGGGGCCGCGCTGGTGGTGCGCTTGGGGCCAGTCCACCCCAGCGCACAGCTGATGCTGTCGGCGCTTACCTGTGTGGGCGCGGCAGCGCTATCTGGTATCGCCACGCCCTACCTCAAGCGCGCTACGACGCGCATGGAGCCGCTGTCCATCACTGCCGGCATGCATGCGGCCTCGGTGCTCATGCTGCTGCCTGGGGCAGTGCATGATTTTCCGAACGCGCATTTCACGCCCAGCGCCCTGGCCGCTGTTAGCGTTTTGGGCATTGCCACCTCGGGCCTGGCCTATTGGATGTTTATGCGCATCATGCAGCACGTGCCACCCATGGCTTCAATGACGGCCAACTTTATGAGTACCGGCTTTGGCGTGCTCTGGTCGGTGCTGCTTCTGGGCGAGGCCACCAGCCTGGCAATGGCCGTAGGCGGCGGATTGATCGTGCTGGCTTGCCTGCTGGTGTCTGATGTCAACCCGCTGGATTTGCTGCGACGCTCGGACTCCAAGACCGAGCCGGGTACTTAAGCACACCATCTGCGCGAATAACCGAAAATACAGGTAGCGTCAGCATTGCCCGGCGCCAACCCTATCCCCATGCCCAGCATCCTCAATATCTCTGCCTATCTGTTCACGCCGCTGCCCGATGCGGCGGCGCTGCGCGAGACATTGCATAGCCGCGCATTGGGCTTGCAGCTCAAGGGCACGATTTTGTTGGCGCACGAAGGTATCAATATGTTTTTGGCGGGACAGGCCGAGCCGGTGCGCAGCTTTGTGGCGCAGCTGCAAAGCGACGCACGCTTTGCGCCGCTGGCGCCCAAAGAGAGCTGGTCCGAAGAACAGCCTTTCAAAAAAATGCTGGTCAAGGTGAAAAATGAAATCATCCGCATGAACCATCCGGCCATTCAACCGGCGGCGGGCCGGGCGCCAGCGGTCAGTGCCGCCACCGTGCGGCGCTGGCTAGAAGCTGGGGTGGACGATGCGGGTCGCCCGGTAGTCACACTGGACACGCGCAATGCGTTTGAAGTGGACGAAGGCACTTTCAGCGGTGCGCTGGATTGGCGCATCCACAAGTTCACCGAATTCCCCGACGCCTTTCGGGCGCACAAAGCATCGCTGCAAGACAAGACGGTGGTGAGTTTTTGCACCGGCGGCATACGCTGCGAAAAAGCCGCCATCTTGATGCGCGAGGAAGGGCTGGAGCATGTCTACCAGCTCGAAGGCGGCATCCTCAAATATTTTGAAGAAACCGATGGCAAACACTACAGCGGCGGGTGCTTTGTATTTGACGAGCGCCGCGTGGTGGGGCCGGATTTGCAGCCCGTGCCACTGCAAGGCGATGGTTTCTAAGGCCTTTGCCTAGCCAGAGCGCGCACTTCAGTCTTTTTTGTCGGTCGGTGGCAAACGCGCCTGGCTGGGCTCAATATCTCGTCCCTGCACGTCGATGATGTCTGCGCTATCGCTTTGCCGCGCCTGCCAGGGGGCTTTTTGCTGCCATCTTTTATAGCTGTCCATGATGAGGACCACCTGCGGTTTGCGCCCGGTAAACAGCCAGCGCAGCAGTGAGAAAACAAACATCAGTGCCGCCATGCACAGCAATGCCAGCATAAAGCCCAGGCCGAGCAACAACAAAAAAGCACGAAGCAACCATTGCATAACTAAATTTCCGATTTCATCTGCGCCTAGGAGGTCCGGCCCAGCATGGCGCGCAAATCCTGCCCATACGCAGGCACCTTGACACATACATAGGTCGCAAACAGGGCGTTTACAAGGCCTGTCAGCAAAAACACATCCGGAATCGTCAAACCCGCACCCAGCAAGGCCCCGGCGAGCAGCGCACTGACCACCATAAACAGCGCATTGAGAATATTGTTGGCCGCGATGATGCGGGCGCGGTGTGTGACCTGGCTGCGCTGTTGGATCAGCGCGTACATGGGCACGCTGAACAGGCCGGTAAATAGGCTCATAAACAGCAAATCAGCCATCACGCGCCAATGCACGCTTTGGGCTACAAAGTCACTGACGCCCATCAAAGCCGAAGGCGCCAAGGTATGCGATGCGAAATACAAGTCCACCGCGAACACACTCATGCCGGCCGCACCCAGCGGCACCAGGCCCAGCCCCAGACCACCGCCCTTGCGGCTCAGTCCTTCGCACAGCAGCGCGCCGGCGCCCACACCCACCGAAAACACAATCAGCAGCAGCGACGCAACTTGCTCATCGCCATGCAGCACGGTTTTGGCAAACGAAGGGAACTGGCTGAGAAATACGGCGCCGAAAAACCACATCCAGCTAATGCCCAACATGGAACGGAACACCACCGGGTCTACCGCAGCCAAACGCAAATTGGCAGCAGTTTCGGTAAATGGGTTCCAATTGATGGCTTGGCTTTGCATGCGCGCCGGGGTGGCCGGAATGAACGCTGCGGCGATTCGCCCCAAGACCGCAAAAAGCACGCAAGCTGCTGCCGCTGCTGACTGTCCGATGTCAGGGATGGCAACCAACAGGCCGCCCACCATATTGCCCAACAAGATG
>JBBAPY010000041.1:0-15934 GCA_040400635.1 Rhodoferax sp. | reverse complement strand
TCGGGGCTGTGGCCGTGCACCGCCGCCTCCGCCGCCGCCAGCAGGCCAAACACCTCCAGCACCCGCTGCCGCAAAGGCTCGGGCCAAGGGGCCGCTTGCAACTGGCCGCGTCAGCCCATTGAAAAAGCTTTGCTTTTTTCTAGAAACAAGCGCATAGTGGGGTCGGTATTTCCGCGAAATAGGTAATCTTTGCGGAATTGGACTGGCGACCGCCAGGTCGCCGGATGTGTAGCAAGCAACTGGAGGCTATTTATGAATTTGACAATCAGCGGCCATCATCTGGAAGTAACGCCGGCCCTGCGTAGTTACGTGACCGAGAAATTGGACCGCATCATGCGCCACTTTGATCAGGTTGTGGACGTAAAAGTCTTGCTCACGGTAGAAAAGCAAAAGGAAAAAGAGCGCAGGCAACGCGCCGAGTGCAATATCCATGTAAAAGGCAACGATATGTTCGCCCAAAGCTCCCACGAAGACCTCTATGCCGCAGTCGATGATTTGGTAGACAAGCTCGACAGGCAAGTGGGACGTCACAAACAGCGCATCCAGGACCACCACCACGCCGCGCCCAAGCGCCTGATGTAGCCCGTCCAGTCTTGCAAAGTGAAGCAAACCGCCACCCACCAGTGGCGGTTTTTTTGTGGGCATAATCCGCACCACGATGAACCGACTCGCTGCCCTCTTACCACCGCCGCATGTGCTGGCGCAGGTGGACGTTACCAGTAAGAAGCGGGCGTTTGAAGAGGCCGGGTTGCTGTTTGAGAGCCTGCACGGCCTGAGCCGGGCCCTGGTGACCGACAGCCTTTTTTCGCGCGAGCGACTGGGCTCCACCGGACTGGGCCACGGCGTGGCGATTCCGCATGGACGCATCAAAGGCCTGAAGTCACCCATGGCTGCGGTTTTCCAACTGGCCCGCCCTATCGGCTTTGACGCGCCCGATGACGTGGCAGTGAGCCTGATGATTTTTTTGCTGGTGCCCGAAGCTGCCACGCAGCGGCACCTGGAAATTTTGTCCGAGATTGCCGAACTGCTCAGCGACGCCGATATGCGTAAGCGCTTGACCAGTACCACTGACGCTACGGCGCTGCACGGCCTGCTGGCCAACTGGCGCTCGGCCCAGGTCCACTAGGGGCTGCGCCCCAGCCCAGCGGCCACGCACCGGAACCTAGGCTGTGAAACCCAACGCCATCAGTGCCGACGTGCTTTTCGAGGCCTTTCGCAGCCGTTTGCAATGGCAGTGGGTGGCGGGCTTAGGGGCCTCGGAGCGGCGCTTTGACGAAGTTGCAGTGCGCGCCGCCCGCTCGGGCGCCGATCTGGTGGGTTACCTCAATTACATCCATCCTTACCGGGTGCAAATTTTGGGCGAGCGCGAGATCGCCTACATCGCCAATGCCAGCGAGGAAGACAGCACCCGGCGCATACAGCGTATCGTGACCTTGGAGCCACCGGTATTGGTGCTGGCCGATGGCCAGGTGCCGCCGCCAGGCCTTTTGCGTATGTGCGAAGAAGCGCAAATCCCGATGTTTGCAGCACAAGGCTCCTCGGCTTTTGTGATTGATGTACTCCGCGCGTACTTGTCCAAGCACTTTGCGGATCGCGTGTCCATGCACGGCGTGTTCATGGACATTTTGGGGCTAGGCGTTTTGATTACCGGCGAATCGGGGCTGGGCAAGAGCGAACTGGGGCTGGAGCTGATTTCGCGCGGCAACGGCCTGGTGGCCGACGACTCGGTAGACCTGTACCGCATCAACCAGGCCACGATTGAAGGCCGCTGCCCGGACTTGTTGCAAAACCTGCTGGAAGTGCGCGGCATCGGCCTCTTGGACATACGCGCTATTTTTGGCGAAACCGCGGTGCGGCGGAAAATGCGCCTCAAACTCATCGTGCACCTGGTACGCAAAGAAACCCTGGAGCGCGAATACGAGCGCATGCCGCATGAGCCCTTAACGCAGGATGTAATCGGCATCACGGTGCGCAAAGTGGTGATTCAGGTGGTGGCCGGGCGCAATATCGCGGTGCTGGTGGAGGCGGCGGTGCGCAACACGATATTGCAATTGCGCGGCATCGACACCTACCAGGAATTTGTGGATCGCCAGCGCCGGGCCATGGAATACGGGTCCTAAGACCGCGTCTTCAGCTGTAGCGCTTGCTGCGTAGGTTGTGTCGCATATCACTGAGCAAGGGTTGCAAGGTGATGCTGCCGATGCGCAAGGCCACCGCAGTGGCCAGGATGTCAATAATCATCAAGTGCAAAAGACGCGAGACCATGGGACTGTATTTGTCAAAGCCTTCCGGATGGTCGGCATTGAGGTGAATATGGCCGGCACTGGCCAGTGGCGAACCGCTAGCGGTAATCACAATCGTGGTGGCGCCGTTTTTGCGCGCGATGTCACAGGCGTCCATCAGGTCGCGGGTGCGGCCTGAATTGCTGATGACAACGACGCAGTCGCCGGGGCGCAGCACCGAGGCGCACATGACCTGCATATGGCCATCGCTATACGCGGCCGTGTTAACGCCTAAGCGGAAAAATTTGTGCTGCCCGTCCTGGGCCACGATGCCCGAATTGCCCACCCCGAAAAACGGCACCTGCCGTCCTTGCCGGTAGGCCTCCATCAAGGCGCTGACCGCGCGGTCCATGGCCAAGGTGCTGGCCTCATTGCGGTATTTCAAAAACGCCGCCACGGTGTTGTCGATGACCTTGACCATGACGTCGCCGATTTTGTCGTCCGCATCCACGCTGCGGTGGATAAAGGGCACGCCTTCGTTGATGGTTCCCGCCAGCTTGCGCTTGAAGTCGGCTAGGCCGTCATAACCCACGCTGCGGCAAAAGCGCACGACCGTGGGCTTGCTGACATGCGCGCGGTCGGCCAGTTCGCTGACGGGCAGTTTGGCAAAAGCGCGCGGGTCGCTCAAGCAAAGCTTGCCCACGCGTTGCTCGGCAGGCGCCAAAGAAGGTAGCGAAGCGGTAATGCGATCCAACATATTTTTCTCCTTTGCGCCGGCCCAGTCTGCGCCAGGCTAGTTTTCTTCGTCCCAGCAAAAACCGTCGCGGGCGATCATGGCGCTTGAGGCGCTAGGACCCCAAGTGCCGCAAGCATAAAGGCGTGGGCCTTGCGGGTCGCCGGCCCAGTGCTTGATGAGAGGCTCCACCCAGCGCCAGGCCTCTTCTTGCTCGTCGCTGCGCACAAACAGATTCAGACGCCCGTCGATAACATCGAGCAGCAAGCGCTCGTAAGCGCCCACCCTTTGCGAGCCAAAGCGTTTGGCAAAGTCCAGGTCCAGCTGCACCGGGGCCAGGGCGTTCGCCGCTTTGGCGCCACGCATATCCTGGCCCTGGGCCAGCAAATGCAGTTCCAGCCCGTCTTTGGGCTGTAGGTTGATCACCAATTGGTTGCCGGCATTGGCACCGGATCGAAAGATGGCATGCGGCGTGGGCCGGAAATTGACCACGATACGCGCATCGCGCCCGGCCAGGCGTTTGCCGGTGCGTATGTAAAACGGCACGCCGGCCCAGCGCCAATTGGCAATTTCGGTACGCAGGGCCACAAAGGTTTCAGTATTGCTCTGCGGGTCCACGCCTTTTTCTTCGCGGTATCCCGGCGCCGGGGTGCCGGCACTGATGCCCGCCGCATACTGGCCGCGCACCACGTCGCTGCTCAGGCTTTCGGTCGTCCAGGGCTTAAGGGAGCGCAGCACCTTGAGCTTTTCGTCGCGGATGGCGTCGGCATGCGCGTTAATCGGCGGCTCCATGCCGATGGCGCACAGCAGTTGCAGGGCATGGTTTTGCACCATATCGCGCATTGCGCCGGTGGTTTCGTAAAAAGCACCCCGGCTTTCCACGCCAATCTCTTCGGCAATCGTGATCTGGATATTGGCGATGTGCTCGCGCCGCCATAAAGGCTCGAACAAGGCATTACCGAAGCGCAGGGCAAACAGGTTTTGCACAGCGGGCTTGCCAAGGTAATGGTCGATACGGAAAACCTGTTTTTCTTCGAAAAAGCGGCGCACCGTCTGGTTGATCGCGCGGTTGGAAGCCAGGTCGTGGCCCAGGGGTTTTTCCAGTACCACACGGGTTTGCGGAGTATTCAGACCGGCGGCGGCGAGCTGCTCGCAAACCACGGTAAATAAAGAGGGCGCGGTGGCCACATACATGACCACCGTCTGGGCATTGCGCTCACGCAGCATGGTGGCCAGAGCGGCATAGTCCTCGGGGCGGGACAAGTCCATACATACAAATTCGAGCAAAGCGGCGAAACGAGAAAATTCTTCCGGGCTGGGGCGCTTGGCCAGCTCCACTTTGTCAAATCGGGATTGGATGAGTTCGCGGTATTGCGCGTGGGACAGCGCATCGCGCCCGACACCGATGATGCGGCCACCTTCGGGCAAGGTGCCGTGGCGGAAAGCCTGGAACAAAGCGGGCATGAGTTTGCGCCAGGCCAGATCGCCGGTGCCACCAAAAAGGACAAGATCAAAGCTCATAATAGAGGGCACATAGCATGCAGTTACAAGAAACTGGGGATTTATTGTAACTTTAATTCATACCGGGGCCCAGCAGGGACTACCGGCGCGTTGGATAGCCCCCGCCTAACCGGAGAATCACCATGAGCCAACTCGAGGCGCTAAAGCAATGTACGACCGTGGTCGCCGATACCGGAGACTTCAAACAAATCGCCGCCTACCAGCCCCAAGACGCGACCACCAACCCCTCGCTCATTCTTAAAGCGGTACAAAAGCCAGAGTACGCGCCCATACTAAGCGCCGAAGTGGCCGCCCACAAAGGCAAACCGCTGGACGAGGTGATGGACCATTTGCTGGTGCATTTTGGCTGCGAAATTTTGTCGCTGATCCCCGGCCGTGTGTCCACCGAAGTCGATGCCCGCCTTAGCTTTGATACCGCAGCCACGGTGGCCCGCGGCAAGCGCTTGATTGCCATGTACCAGGCGCAAGGCATTGCCAAAGAGCGCATTCTTATCAAGGTCGCCTCCACCTGGGAAGGCATCCAAGCGGCCAGTCAACTCGAGCAGGCCGGCATACGCACCAACCTGACGCTGTTGTTTTCTTTCTGCCAAGCGGTCGCCTGCGGCCAGGCCAAGGTGCAGTTGATTTCACCCTTTGTCGGACGCATTTACGACTGGTATAAAAAGAGCGCGGGCAACGCCTGGGTAGAAGCCGACATGGCCGGAGCCAATGACCCCGGCGTGCAATCGGTCAAGCAGATTTACAACTACTACAAGCGCCATGGCATCGCCACCGAAGTCATGGGCGCGAGCTTTCGCAATGCCGGCCAGATCACCGCGCTGGCCGGTTGCGACCTGCTAACCATCAGTCCTGAATTGCTGGCCGGGCTGGCAGCATCGGATGCGCCGCTGCATGCCAGCTTGCATGCGCCAGCAGCGCTGGCTATGGACATACCGGCTGCGCATTTTGACGAAGCGGGTTTCCGCTTTGCACTGAATGAAGACGCCATGGCCACCGAAAAACTGTCCGAGGGCATACGTGCGTTTTGCGCCGATGCGCTCAAGCTCGAAAAACTCATGCTTGCGGCCTGATGCGCGTAAGCGCTTTGACCGCTTCTCTCTGACAGCACATGCGTCGCTGCGCGCGTCACCCAGCCCTCTGCTAGAAAGGAATCGCCATGACCCGTTTGCGTTGTGACCGCGCCCCCGCCTGGGGACTTTTGCAAGCCCACTATGCCGCGCATGGCAAAGACTTTGACACGCGCCAGGCCTTTACCAGCGATGGGCAGCGATTTGCCCGCTTTTCGCAAACCGCGCCGCATGTGTTTGTGGATCTGTCCAAAAACCGCATTGATGCCGCTGCCGAAGCCCTGCTAATGGAGCTGGCCGGCCAGTGTGGCTTAAGCGCGCACCGCGACGCCATGTTTAGCGGCGAAAAAATCAATGCTACTGAAGGCCGCGAAGTCTGGCACGTGCTGCTGCGCGCGCCTGCCAATGCTGCCACGGGCAGCGCACACGAAGCCGCTGAGCTGGCCAAGGTGCATGTCACCTTGGACGCCATGCTGACCTTTGCCGAAAAGGTGCGGGCCGACCCGGCGATCACCGATGTGGTGAATATCGGCATTGGCGGATCGGACCTGGGGCCGCAAATGGCGGTGCTGGCGCTGCACGCGTTTGCGCACCCGGACAAGCGCATGCATTTTGTGAGCAATGTCGATGGCCATGAGCTGGCCGCCACGCTGGCCCGCTTGAAGCCGGAAAACACCTTGTTTTTAATCGCCAGCAAAACCTTCACCACGATCGAGACCATGACCAACGCGGCTTCTGCCAAGCGCTGGTTTGAGACCAGCGGCGGCAAAAACATAGCCCGCCACTTCGCAGCACTGACCACCAATGTGGCGGCGGCCAAGGACTTTGGCATTGACACCACTTTTGGCTTTTGGGACTGGGTGGGCGGGCGCTATTCGCTGTGGTCGGCCATTGGTTTGCCCATTGCGATTGCCGTGGGCGCTGCAGGTTTTCGCGAATTTCTGGCCGGCGCGCATGCCATGGACAAACACTTTCGCAGTGCGCCGCTGGCTGCCAACGCGCCGGTGCGCCTGGGCTTGCTCGACGTTTGGTACCGTAACTTCCACGGCTTTAGCAGCCGCTCGGTCGCGCCCTACCACAGCGCTTTGCGCCGCCTGCCTGCGTATTTGCAGCAACTGGAAATGGAAAGCAATGGCAAGCGCGTGGATGCCAGCGGCGAAGCACTGCCTTTTGGCACTTCGCCCATCCCTTGGGGCGAATCGGGCACCAACGGGCAGCACGCCTATTTCCAAATGCTGCACCAGGGCACGGACGTGGTGCCAGTGGAATTTGTGGCCGTGAAAAAAGCGCGCCACCACTTGGAGGGCCACCAGCCCTTGCTGCTGGCCAATGTGCTGGCGCAAGCCCAGGCGCTGATGCAAGGCAAGTCTGATGCGGGAGGGCACAAACACTTTCCCGGCAACCGGCCCAGCACCGTGCTGCTGCTCGAGGACCTGACCCCTGCCAGCCTGGGTGCCCTGATCGCGCTGCAAGAGCATCGCATCTTTGTCAGCGGTGCACTATGGGGCATCAACAGCTTTGACCAATGGGGCGTGGAACTGGGCAAAGTGCTTGCCAAAGACATCGCTACGCGTCTGCACAGCGGCGATACAACTGGCATGGACGGCTCGACGGCGGGGCTGTTGGCGATGCTGCGCAGTTAAGACGCTGCGTAAGCCCTGCGCTTTGCGGACCGTGGGTGAAAATGCGGCTTCACACAGGAAAGCCCCATGCCAGCCCTCAGCTCCCAACTCAACCCCCGCTCCGCCGATTTCGCGGCCAATGCCGCTGCCATGCGCGCCCTGGTCGATGATCTGCGTCTGCAGCTAGAAAAAGTAGCACAGGGCGGCGGCGAAGCGGCGCGGGCCAAGCACACGGCGCGCGGCAAGCTCTTACCCCGCGAGCGGGTGCTCAATTTGCTGGACCCGGGCACGCCGTTTTTGGAGTTGGCGCCGCTGGCAGCCCTCAACCTTTACAACAACGATGCGCCCGGCGCCGGGCTGATTGCAGGTATTGGCCGGGTCAGTGGCGTGGACTGCATGGTGGTGTGCAATGACGCAACGGTCAAAGGCGGCACGTATTACCCGATGACGGTGAAAAAGCATTTGCGTGCGCAAGAGATTGCAGCGCAAAACCACTTAACCTGTATTTACCTGGTGGACTCGGGTGGCGCTAATTTGCCCAACCAAGACGAGGTATTTCCGGACCGTGACCACTTTGGCCGCATCTTTTTCAACCAGGCCAATATGAGCGCGCAAGGTATTGCGCAAATCGCGGTGGTCATGGGTAGCTGCACCGCGGGCGGCGCCTACGTGCCGGCCATGAGCGACGAGACCATCATCGTCAAAAACCAGGGCACGATTTTTCTGGGCGGCCCGCCCCTGGTCAAAGCTGCTACCGGCGAAGTAGTGAGTGCAGAGGACCTAGGCGGTGGCGACGTGCACACCCGCTTGTCCGGCGTGGCCGACCATTTGGCGCAAAACGATTTGCACGCGCTGGCGCTGGCGCGCGAGGCGGTGGCGCATTTGCATAAGCAAAAACACCCCCAAGCCGAATTGCGTTCATCACAAGCGCCCCTGTTTGCGGCCGAGGAGTTGTATGGCGTTATTCCCACCGATACGCGCAAACCTTTTGATGTGCGCGAAATTATTGCCCGCATCGTGGATAGCTCAGCGCTGCATGAATTCAAGCCCCGCTATGGCGCCACCCTGGTGTGCGGCTTTGCGCACATCGAAGGCATGGCGGTAGGCATCATTGCCAACAACGGCATTTTGTTCAGCGAGTCGGCCTTGAAGGGCGCGCACTTTATTGAGCTGTGCTGCCAACGCAAAATCCCCTTGGTGTTTTTGCAAAACATCACCGGCTTTATGGTCGGCCGCAAATATGAAAACGAAGGCATAGCGCGCAACGGCGCCAAGATGGTGACCGCAGTGGCTACGGCTGCCGTGCCCAAGTTCACTATCATCATCGGCGGCAGCTTTGGCGCTGGTAATTACGGCATGTGCGGCCGCGCCTACAGCCCGCGCCTTTTGTGGATGTGGCCCAACGCGCGCATCAGCGTCATGGGCGGCGAGCAGGCTGCCAGCGTGCTCGCCACCGTCAAACGCGACGGGTTGGAGGCCAAGGGCAGCGCCTGGAGCGCAGAGGAGGAAGACGCTTTCAAAGCACCCATCAAAACGCAATACGAAGTGCAGGGCCACCCCTATTACGCCACCGCCCGTCTGTGGGACGACGGCATCATCGACCCCGCAGATACCCGGCGCGTGCTGGCGCTGGGACTCTCCGCCGCAATGAATGCGCCTGTGCCAGATACTAAATTTGGCGTTTTCCGTATGTAGGGATGGGTGCAACGCACCTTGAGAAAGTTTTTTATGTTCACCAAAATCTTGATCGCCAACCGGGGCGAAATCGCCTGCCGGGTGGCGGCTACGGCACGGCGCATGGGTATTCGCACGGTCGCGGTGTATTCGGATGCGGATGCGAGCGCCCAGCATGTGCAGGCTTGCGACGAGGCAGTGCATATCGGCGGGAGCGCTGCGAGAGACAGCTATTTGAGCTGGGAAAAAATCATCGCGGCAGCCAAGGCCACGGGTGCGCAAGCGGTCCATCCGGGCTACGGCTTTTTGAGCGAGAACACCGACTTTGCCCAGGCCTGTGCGGATGCCGGTTTGGTGTTCATCGGGCCGCCGGCGTCGGCGATTGAGGCCATGGGCCTGAAGGCTGCGTCCAAGCAATTGATGGAGCAGTCGGGCGTACCCCTGGTGCCCGGCTACCACGGCGCGGACCAGGACCCGCAAGTGCTGCAAATAGCGGCCGATGCAATAGGCTACCCGGTACTGATCAAAGCCAGCGCGGGCGGGGGTGGCAAAGGCATGCGCGTGGTTGAGAGAACCGCCGATTTTGCGAGCGCGTTGGCGTCTTGCCAGCGAGAAGCGAAAAACAGTTTTGGCAATGATGCGGTGCTGGTCGAAAAATATGTGCAGCGTCCGCGCCATATCGAGATTCAGGTGTTTGCCGATACGCATGGCAATTGCGTCTATTTGTTTGAGCGCGACTGCTCGGTACAACGCAGGCACCAAAAAGTGTTGGAAGAAGCACCCGCCCCCGGTATGAGTGAGGCCTTGCGCCAGCGCATGGGCGCCGCCGCCGTGGCGGCAGCCCGCGCGGTGAACTATGTGGGTGCGGGCACGGTGGAGTTCATCGTCGAGCAAAGCGGCTACGACGAGCCGGAGTCCATGCAGTTTTTCTTTATGGAGATGAACACGCGCTTGCAGGTGGAACATCCCGTCACTGAAGCCATCACCGGCCTGGACCTGGTGGAATGGCAGCTCCGCGTGGCCAGCGGCGAGCCGCTGCCTTTGCAACAAGCCGACTTGCGTATCAGCGGACACGCCATCGAAGCGCGTATCTGCGCCGAGAGCCCAGACCAGGATTTTTTACCGGCCACTGGCAGCATGGCGGTCTATGGTTTGCCGGCGCACAGCAGTTTCGCGCGCGCATCCGTTCGCGTGGATTCGGGCGTGCGCCAGGGCGATGCCATCAGCCCGTTTTACGACTCTATGGTGGCCAAGCTCATCGTCCATGGCGCCGACCGGCAGGAAGCCTTGGCGCGCATGGACGCGGCGCTGGCGCAAACGCATATCGTTGGCCTGAAAACCAATGTGCAATTTTTACGGCATGTGGTTCGTAGCGACTCCTTTGCCCAGGCGCGCTTGGACACAGGCCTGATTGCGCGCGAAGCGGCGCAGCTCTTCCATCAGGAAACCGTAGCCCTGGATTTGGCGGTGGCCGCCTGGGTTGCACAGGTGTTGCACACCCAGGCCTGTGAGGCAAGCGCCCTGCCAGGTGTCTGGCAAGACCCTTGGGGGGCTACCGACGCCTGGCAGTCGCATGCACCCATGCGCCGCGTGTTTGACCTGGAGGCCGATGGCCAGGCGCACAGCGCGGTGCTGACACGCGGCAGCCACGGTGCTTTGCGCTTGCAATGCGCAGGTTTGGATAGTGCGTTTACCTTTGCCGCCTTGCCCGAGGGCGGCATGGAAGTGTCGCTAGATGGGCAAAGGCATACGGTGCATGTGTACTTGCAAGGTAAGCAGGTGCATGTGTTTACTGCGCAAGGCGCAAGGCAGTTACAAGCCATAGACCGCCTCGCGTACGCTGCGGTGGCCCCGGTAGAGACAGGGCGCCTGACTGCGCCTATGCCGGGCAAGTTGCTGTCTTTCTCGGTGAAAGCGGGCGACCTGGTGCGCCAGGGGCAAGCGCTGGCGGTGATGGAGGCCATGAAGATGGAGCACCAAATCGTGGCGCCTGCTGACGGTTGCGTGCAAGAACTGCTGTTTGCGCCAGGCGACCAATTGACCGAGGGCGCGGAGCTGCTGCGCATGCAGGCTGGTGCACTGGCAAGCTGATCGCCCGATCTAGCTACAGTCCTCTTTTTTTAAAACAAGACAAGGACTTCTGGCATGCGTATCAGTTTTTGCGCGCAAACCGATCCTGCCCCTTGGCTGGCAGCTTTGCAGCAGCATTTGCCCCAGGCGCAGGTGGATGTGTGGCACAGCGGCGCAGCACGCGCTGACTATGCCATGGTGTGGGCGCCACCCCAGCAGTTCTTTGATGAGCAGACGGCGCTGCAAGCAGTGTTCAATATGGGTGCAGGCGTCGATGCCCTGTTGCAGCGCGAAATACGCCCTGACCTACCTATCGTGCGCTTGAATGACGCAGGCATTGGGGTACAAATGGCCGAGTATGTGTGCCATGCGCTGATTCGCCATACGCGCGACTTTGCACTTTTTGAGGCCCAGGCGCAGCAAGGCCTGTGGCAGGAACCGCCGGTGCTGGACCGGGCCGATTTCCCTGTTGGCATTTTGGGCCTTGGCGTCCTGGGCGAACAGGTAGCGCGCGCGGTGCAGCACTTTGGTTTTCCGGTGCTGGGCTGGAGCCGCACGGAACGCCGTTTGGAAAGGGTGCGCTGCTTGCACGGGCCGGCGCAACTTGCAGAGTTTTTGGCGGGCACGCGCGTGCTGGTAAACCTGCTGCCTTTGACCCCGCAGACCGAAAACCTGTTGGACAAGACCACCTTGTCCCAATTGCGGTCCGGCGCCTACCTGATCAATATCGCGCGCGGCAGGCATGTGGTGGACGAGGACTTGCTCGCACTGCTGGACAGCGGACAAATGGCCGGTGCCACCTTAGACGTATTTCGCACTGAGCCACTGCCTACGCAGCACCCGTTTTGGCGCCACCCGCGTGTGACCGTCACGCCCCATATTGCCGGGCGCACCATGCTGCAAGAGACCGTGCAACAAATCGTGACCAAAATTGGGGCGCTGCAAAGGGGTGAGCCGATTGAGGGCATGGTGGACCGGACGCGGGGGTATTGAGCGCGCTTGCCGCGTGGCCCGCACTAGCCACTATGACCTGCCAAGTCGCATAGCTTTTGCCACTGGCGGGATAATGACTGTCTACCCTATCGCCCCATGCATTACCCCTCTTCCGTCCAACTCATCGACGTCGGCCCCCGCGACGGGCTGCAAAACGAAAAGCAGCCCGTGCCCGCTGAGGTCAAGATCGAGCTGGTGCACCGCTTGCAGGCCGCAGGCCTGCGCGGCATTGAGGTGACCAGTTTTGTGAGTCCCAAATGGGTGCCGCAAATGGCGGACAACGCACAGGTGATGGCCGGCTTGCAGCGCCAAAGCGGCGTGTGCTATTCAGTGCTAACGCCCAATATGCAAGGACTGGAAGCCGCACTCGCGTCACAGCCTGACGAAATCGTGGTCTTTGCCGCTGCCAGCGAAGCCTTTAGCCGCAAAAACATCAACTGCTCTATTGCCGAAAGCATAGACCGCTTTGCGCCTGTGGTGCAGGCCGCGCTGGCCGCTGGCATACGCGTGCGTGGCGCCATGTCTTGTACCGTAGGTTGCCCCTATGAAGGCGAAATTGCCCCGGAGCGCGTGGGCACGCTGGCAGGCCTGATGCGCGGTATTGGTGTGCAGCACATCGGTGTCGCCGACACCATTGGCGTCGGTACACCGCGCAAAGTGCAGGCCGCGTTTGAAGCGACGTTGCAGCATTTTTCTTTGGCTGATGTGTCCGGCCATTTTCATGACACCTATGGCCAGGCGCTGGCCAATACCCTGGCCGCGATGGAAATGGGCGTCTACCAGTTTGACGCCTCGGTGGCTGGCCTGGGTGGCTGCCCATTTGCCAAAGGCGCAACCGGCAACGTGGCGACCGAAGACGTGGTGTACATGTTGCACGGTATGGGCATAGACACCGGCATCGATCTGGACTTGCTGATCGATGCCGGCGTGTTCATCAGCGGCTACTTGCAAAGACCCAGCGGCTCGCGCGCAGCGCGTGCCCTGCTGACACGGCGTGAGGCAGCAGCATGATCGACCCAAGCCGCCCCGCACGACCCGACCGGGCGGCACGCAGGCGCGACCCGGTGCGCATGTACAAAGAGCTGCTTGCTGCGCGTGTGCCCGAGGCTTTGGCGTCCCGCTATGCGCCGCCATCACCCTGCATATCGGTGTGCAAGATCGACCCCGACAGCAGCCTGTGCTACGGCTGTTTGCGCACCCTAGAAGAAGTCGGCGCCTGGTCCAACAGCGACGACGATGAAAAACGCGCGGTCTGGGGCAAGATTGCGCAGCGCTTGGAAGCCGCACCATGAAACACATCCGTTTTTATCTGGACTTTATTTCGCCCTACGCCTATCTGGCATTTGTGGAGTTGCCGCGCGCCCTGGAAGGCTTGAGCTACGCGGTGCAATACCAGCCGGTACTTTTTGGCGGACTACTCAAGCACAACGCCAACCTCGGTCCGGCTGAAGTGCCTATGAAACGCGAATGGGTCTACCGCCAGTCGCAATGGCTGGCGCAGCGCCAGGGCACGGTGTTGGATTTGCCAGCCGCCCACCCCTTTAACCCGCTAGGCCTTTTGCGCCTTGCCGTGGCCACCGACGCCAATGGCTACCCCAACCGCTATGTGTGCGAAACCCTGTTCCGCCATGTTTGGGAAGGCGGTGCGGACGCAGCCGATGCGCAACGCCTGCAAGCGCTGACCGAGCAACTTGCACCCGCACGCGATCCACGCTCGGATGACGTAAAGCAAATGCTTAGCGCGCATACGGCGCACGCCTTGTCGCAAGGCGTATTCGGCGTGCCTTCGTACCAGGTCGATGACAAGGTGTTTTGGGGCATGGATGCCTTGCCGATGTTGCGCGCTTATCTGGAAGACCCCGCCTGCATTTCCGACGCCGCTTGGAATGCTGCAAACCACTTACCTTCAGGCATCACGCGCAACAAAGCGTGAATTGCCGCATCGCGGAAGCTAACGCGAGGGTTTGACCTTAGTTGGTCAGTATGGGGTAAGTTTGACGCAAGCCCTTGTTATTTTCACGTAAGAGCAGGGTCAGTGCCTTCTCCAAGAATACAGACAGCTCCCGGCGCGGGAGTTTTCAATGATTGGAGACACATATGGCTACAGCAGAAGCACGCCCGATGTCCGCGGAAGAGAAGAAAGTTATCTTCGCATCCTCGCTGGGCACGGTTTTCGAGTGGTACGACTTTTACCTTTACGGCTCTTTAGCAGCCATCATTGCGAAACAGTTTTTCAGCGGTTTGGATGAGGGCTCTGCCTTTATCTTTGCGCTATTGGCTTTCGCTGCCGGATTTATTGTGCGACCCTTCGGCGCGATATTCTTCGGCCGCCTGGGCGACATGATCGGTCGCAAGTACACCTTCCTGGTGACCATCCTGATCATGGGCTCTTCGACCTTCTTCGTTGGCATACTGCCCAACTACGCCGCCTGGGGCGCTGCGGCACCGATCATCTTGATCGCGCTGCGTTTATTGCAAGGTCTGGCACTAGGTGGTGAATACGGTGGTGCAGCCACCTACGTAGCCGAACATGCGCCACATGGCAAGCGGGGTGCTTACACCTCGTGGATTCAGACTACAGCGACTCTAGGCTTGTTCCTGAGCTTGATGGTGATTCTGGGCACCCGCACCGCCATCGGCGAAGAAGCCTTTGCCGATTGGGGCTGGCGCGTACCCTTCATCGTGTCCATTTTGTTGTTGGCAGTTTCCGTCTACATCCGATTGAGCATGAATGAATCGCCGGCCTTCGCCAAAATGAAGGCCGAGGGCAAAACCTCCAAAGCGCCCTTGAGCGAGTCTTTTGGTGAGTGGAAAAACCTCAAGATCGTGATCTTGGCTTTGGTGGGTCTGACCGCCGGCCAGGCCGTGGTCTGGTACTCCGGCCAGTTCTATGCATTGTTCTTCCTGACGCAGGCGCTCAAAGTAGACGGCCCGACCGCCAATATCATGATCGCGATTTCTTTAATCATCGGCACACCATTTTTCATCGTGTTTGGCGCGCTCTCGGACAAGATCGGCCGCAAGCCCATCATCCTGGCCGGTTGTTTCTTGGCGGCGGTGACTTACTTCCCCGTGTTCACCGCCCTAACCAAAGCCGCTAATCCGGACCTGGCCGCCGCACAAGCAACTGCCAAAGTGACCGTGACGGCAGATCCGGCCGAATGCTCCTTTCAGTTCAACCCTACCAACACTGCAAAGTTCACTTCCTCTTGCGACATTGCCAAGCAAAAGCTGGCTTCCGCTTCGGTGAGCTATGACAATATTGTTGCCCCGGCGGGTCAAGCTGCGGTCATCAAAGTGGGCGATACCGAAGTGACGACCGTGGTCACCCCGGAAGACATTGCTGCGGCCAAAGCGGCGGCAGAAGCCAAACTGGAAGCCCTCAATGCCGCAGATCCTAAAGATCCCAAAGCAATTGCTGCAGCGACCGCCAGCGTGAAAGCTTTGAGTGGCGAAAAAACCGCCAAGGACGCCACCTTCTCTGGGAAGTTGTCGGCTGCCCTCAAAGCGGCTGGTTACCCCGCCAAAGCGGATATGGCCAAGTTTGACAAAGTCTCGGTGGTCATCATCCTGACCTATCTGGTGATTTTGGTGACCATGGTGTACGGCCCCATCGCAGCGATGCTGGTGGAAATGTTCCCCACGCGTATCCGCTACACCTCGATGAGCCTGCCCTACCACATTGGCAATGGCTGGTTCGGCGGCTTGCTGCCCACCACGGCCTTTGCCATCGTGGCGCAGACCGGCAATATGTACAACGGCTTGTGGTACCCGATCATCATCGCGGGTGCTACCGTCGTGATTGGTGGCTTGTTCATCAAGGAAACCAAGGACGTGGATATTTACGCCAACGACTGATCGGCGTTGACTAAAGGTGTTCCGGCATGCTGCCGGGACACCGCAGGCCTCAGTGCCTGCCGCTGAGCCGGCAAAGCAAAATAAGACGGCTGCTACCGCATTAATGCCCGCGACCGGGCTTAACGCGGCGGGTACTGCCTAGAATGCTGCTCCCCTACTTTGGAGCGCGTCACT
>JBBAPY010000040.1:0-16024 GCA_040400635.1 Rhodoferax sp. | reverse complement strand
GTGATGATTCCTTGGAACGGGTGCGTCCCCTGATTCAAAAGCTGAAAAAGTATCACAGCCAGCGCGTAGCGGTCCTGACTTTCTACCAAAGTTGATGGAGATGAAGATCGCCGCTGCGCTTCCGGCGCGATATAGTCAGTCGACAGCATTTCTGCTGGATAACGTGCCCCTTTGGCATTGATAGAGAATCCATCACAATCTATCAGCGTGACGATATGTGAACGCTTGAAGACTCGTATATTTTGGGGCTTACAATCAATAATATAGTGCCCTAGCTCATGTAGCGTTGCAACTACATGCGCTAAATTTCGTGCGATTTCGAGTTTGTACGAAAGAGCAGCCTCATCCGGGCTTCCTAGCTTCTTAAATAGTCCCTTGTCATAGTAATGGTCTAATGTAAATGACTCTGAAGTATCAACCAGGGGAAGTAATATTCCTGACGGATTCCCCACATCGTCATAGATAATATCTGTTGGCCACGCAAGCTGGGGATACTCAATACCGTCTTTAACAACAAGGCACTCCTTAGGTACCTCATTTAACATTACATTAATTTTTGCTAAATTTATTACTTTGTCATCGTGGTATATCTTTGCAGCAAAAATCTTGCTCCCAACAGTAACGCGATAGACGGTTGCTGACGCCCCTCGGCCAAGCTTATCGCTCTCATCAAAACTAAGTGACTTTCTTCGCCGTCCTGAAGATAGGAAGTAGCGCATTAGAGTCTACCTTGGCCCTAAAGCACGTCTAGGTTTTTGTTGAGAATTCTGTTCCTGCTTATCGGATGCTGGTTGCTCTTTAGGAGCTTTTTCGGGTATTTCGACTGAATCCGACGGGGTAGTCGTGGATGCGACTGGAAGCTCCTTTTCTATTTTTTTGCTAGGTTGGTTAGTATTTGGTATGGGTATAACTGCTGGTGCCGCTTTAACTGGTTGATAATTTTTATCTGGCAGCGAAAAGAATATCTCCACAAGATAATAAGCCAGAACCAATAAAACAGCAATACCAAACGATATAAAGAGGCCACTCTTTAAGTTTATTGTGTCAGCACTCTCATTTGGTTCGGGCGGCTTGCCTGCATGAGTTACCGCAGGGGCCTGCGATGGAGATGCCTTAATTACTATTGGTGGCGGCGATTTTGCGTTGCCTTGGATCTTTGGTATTGATGCTCCGTTCGATAACTCTGTTGGTTTATACCAGTCCAAGTTTTGGACTTTACTCGGTTGTATTGCCAGAGCTAATGTTTTATCGTCGCCAGTAACTTTATTGGATTGAACGTCTGTCAAGTAGTCTGCCAGCGCTTTTTGTCTTAGGTGTTGATCATCAAAATGAAATACTCTTTCCATGACCGGTTCTAAGAACCCGATCTTTGGAGCGGCGTCGTTAACTAAGGCGAGTGCTCCCCCACCATCAGTACAGCAAAGGACCCAATCTAACTTTGGCATTGGCGTTATGCGGAGATGCCGAATCCAATCCTTCTCGGTAATGAAAAACGTTTCATTCATGCCGAGGGTATCAAGCGCAGTGTGGAAGTGCCCCGACGGGTGCGCGCCTGGTGGTGGGCCACAGATACGGGTCGCTTGGCGCTTAACCTACGTTATGGCGCAAGGGCAGTTGAATTTAGCAAGGGAAAAACTGCCGTGGAGATCGCTACGCCAGCAGAGTTAGTGCCGACCCTGGAGCTGCTCAAGCGAGCAGTAGAGGCGGGAGAACTAGATGCTCAGATCGAAGCGGCCAGTATCAAACTTCGCGAAGGTTTTGGCAAGTAGGGCAGGGCGCTTGGGAGGATTGGCCCATGGCACTACAACTATTTCTAGCCAGAGTCTGCATTTGCTCGGGCAGCCATGGCGCCATAACTTTTATTGATACGGCTGTCCACGCCCCGGATTGGTTTCGAGCCAAGCAACTGTTGGAAGCGCAGTATGGTGTGGGAAACGTAGACAGCGTTCGGGCTGCCTGATACCCCAAACGGTAGAGACTGGCTCGACCACGCCGCCAATGCTCGGTCTGTGGTCGAGCGAGGTTAGGCGCTTACTTGATTGCAGGAGTTACAGCCGCGGCAGCGACGCCATCAGCCTTGGCTTTTTTGGCATGAGTAATCTTAACTTTCTTGTGCGCTGCTTTCTTAACAGGCGCGGTGGCCTCTACAGGCTTGGCATCCGTGCTAGCGGGTGCTGGAGTTGCAGCAAAGGCTGCGGCGCTAAAGGCTCCAACAATCAGGGTGGCGATAAGCTTGTTCATTTGAGAGTCCTTTGAAGGTTTGGTTAACACAGCTCCAGTTGCCTGGAGTAAGTATTCAACGGGCAATGGCAGCCGCCTGTTGACCGAAGGATTCGTATAGTTTTGTAAATGTTTGATCATGGTGGATTGGGGCAGCGGCCGTGACCAGTAGCCAAATCCTTGGGGCATAAATACCTACAAAGGAGCCCCCGATGAGAGTAGAAGAATTTGCCAACGCCCAGGACCAATTGGACTTATGGAAGAAAGTCAGCGATGCAGTGTGGGCGGGGATCAATGCCCAGCGCCAGCAGCAAGCCCAATTAGCCGCTAAGACCAAGGCCAAGCCCAAAGGCCGAGCCCTGCGCGGGGGAGTGGCAAAACCCAAGCCAATAAAAGTGCCCACCCCCAAGGGGGCGCCCCGTCCTAAGCCCCAAGCTCAAAACCCAGCCCAAACAGCGGCGATCGCAAAATCGAAGGGCCAAGTAGCGACCCCGGTAGCGGCGCCCATAAAACCGGGGACTACAGCAGCGCAAGCAGCCAGGACTATGGCTCTACCCAGGGTGGCGCACCCAAGGCCAGCTAGACCAATGACTCCGCTGCAGAGGTGGCTGAACCGCAGGCCTTGGGGTGTGCCCACGCCTCCAAATATCTCTCAAATGCCGCAAACCGACGCGAAAAGCGGGCCTTTACCCTTGAAATAGTGCTGAAAAAAGTCGCAATGGCCAGATGGACGAGAGGCTATGCATAAATGGTCAGTCCATAAAAAGTCACCCCCCTGGCTCGCAAGTGTCGGGTTGACCCGACACTTCATCATCGACCCCTAACGCGCAACTGTCGGGTCTTTCTCAATGGACCTCCATAGTAAAAATTAAATGTGTAACCTTATACATAATTAATAATGAAATCAAATAGAAATAGTGGCTCACTTCGTCAAAAAATGACTTATCTAATTGCGACAATGTGAATCTAAAACCGCGTGAGAATTTTGATCCGATTTTCATCGCACAGTCGCCCTACAGAAAATTAACCTAAATCTCTCCCGAGCCCCATCCGTAAAGGCTTATAAGAGTTCCAAGGTAATTATTTTTGGGTGGTTTTAACAGCGTATAGGACACTGTTTTTGAGGCCTGCTGCAAGCCCCATGTTTAGTAGGTTTGTCGCATTTAGGATACATTTTTGAGTCCCCTGCGTCTACCAATTTCACCACCCGGGCGGTGTGCAGCAAAGGCGCGAATTATGGCACAGGCACTGGTGCCAATGGTGCTTGGGCCCAGATTGGCTAGCCGCTTGTCCTAAGGGGGCGCCAAAGTGAGGCCCTACGGGTTGGACTGGTTATGAAAACTGTTCTCTCTATGGATACCGGCTCACAAGCCAAAGCCGAGGACTTAAGGGGCATCGGCGAGCAATTTCGCCGCTCAGCCACTTCTGGCATGGCAGGCGGTCTAATTAGGTCGCCAGTTTGGTGCCAAACAGCGCTTGGACGGCGGCTTCGTCAAAGCCCTGGGCGCGTGCAAAGTCGGCCAGGCTAGCCCCATCAGGCGCGGCTGCATGGGTGGTGATGACGTTCATGGTCTTTCCCAGCGGGACGTCTTGCAAGTCAGCGCTTGCGCTGTGGGCGCTGGCAGGTACTTGCCGCTGCGCCTTGAACATCTGCCCTGATAGCACCTGAGAAAAATCACTCGAAGGCGACTTCGCATCGACTTTCCTGGCGGCGGGCAGCTTTTGGCCCGCACTGGGGGAAACCGGTGTTGGCGTCAAAAAATTCAGTTTTGCTTCCATTTTTTCACCATTTCTTAAGATGCCAAGATAGTCGGTTTACTGGAGTACCGATCGAATTTTTGCAGATTTTATATTTTTATCAAATTACTTCCTTTGAAAAAGTGATTTGTGCTGTGGTTTGTCGGCGTTTTGCCTAAAGCCCGCAGGCAGTGGGCATGCGCTATGTCGGCCCTTCGGGTCAGATATTCATTACCCAGTCAATAAAAGAAACACTATCCGAGTTCATCATTTTGATGGGCAACATGCTTGAAAACATAGAGCGCAATTTTTTCATTGGTATGGGAAACAGTATTTCTTCCCAATGACAGGGAACCGGCCTCTACATGCGGGCCACCTTTGCGGCCTTGCTTTCCTTTTTTTACCGAAGCGCGGTACTTATGGGGGTCAATGTCCCTGAAGTTACATTTTTAGGATACTTGGCCTGTTGGGGCGCAGTAAGCTGGGCCGGCACTCCAGCCGTACATTTTGAAAGGCAGTCTATGACGCGCAAATTTATCTATCTCTGGATGACAATTTTTATGACTTTTTCAGGATTTGCTATGGCTGCTGAAAACCGCATTGATACGATTCGATCGGATGCTCCGGCCTTGGCCGCCTACGGGAAGTTTTCGATTGGTGTGAAAACCGTCAAACTTAGCAATCCTAGTCAGCGCGATATTGTGAAATTCAAGGCAGGCCAAGCGATGCCTAGCTACGACCGGCCGCTAACCCTTGAGGTGTGGTACCCCGCCACGCTGGCTGCTGGGCAGGCAGCCGAGGGGCAATACCGTGTTTTGGCCCGAGATGGGAAGCGGGAAGTGACCCTCAGTGGGCGTGCGGTACGCGATGCGCGTGCGGACCTGTCGGCAGGGCCCTATCCCTTGCTCATTGTTTCCCATGGTTATCCCGGAAACCGGTTTTTACTCAGCCATTTGGCAGAGAACCTGGCGAGTAAGGGCTACGTCGTGGCTTCGATTGACCATACCGACAGCACCTACGACGACCAGGGGGCATTTGGTAGCACCTTGCTCAATAGGTCCTTGGATCAGCTTTTTGTACTGAACCAAATGGCGCGTTTGAACGAAAACGATCCTAGCGGTACGCTCAAAGGTATGGTGAACGCCGAGAACACGGCCTTGATCGGTTACTCCAAGGGGGCTTATGGTGCCGTCAACACCATCGGGGGCGGCGTGACCGCCGCCAGCGTGGGTTTTGCTTGGGGCACACCGGATGGGGCTCTAGCGATACGGCAAGCAGGCAACCCGGCCTATGTGGCAACGATCGACAAGCGCATCAAGGCGGCAGTGGCATTTGCTCCTTGGGGTTGGAATGCAGGCTTTTGGGATGCTGCTGGACTCGCGGCGATCAAGACGCCGGTATTTTTTGTAGCCGGCAGCGTCGATAGCATTTCAGGATATTCGCCGGGTGTTCGCAATATTTATGAAGCAAGCGTGAATGCGCCGCGCTATTTGTTGACCTACGAAAACGCTGGCCATAACGCGGGCGCGCCCATCCCTTCGCCCAAGGAAATGTTTGATATCAAATGTGGTGACGGCACGTGGGCTTGTTCGGAACATTACACGGATCCTGTCTGGGACAACGTGCGCATGAACAATATCGCACAGCATTTCGTTACTGCGTTTTTAGCCAAGCATTTGCGCAGCGATGTGGCGATGGACGGCTACCTTAATTTGGTCGAGAACGCCAAGGATGGCAAGTGGTCTGCCGAGGCCAACGGGACCTTAAAAGGCGATCACAGCTATTGGAAAGGATTTGCCATGGGAACGGCGGTAGGCCTGAAGTTGGAGCAACGCAAACCCTAGGCCCTGGCCCTTTAAGCGCTATGGAATGGAAAAAGTGTCCCGCTTTGGCCGCTGGTCGGCCAAAGCGGGAGTGCTGTTCACTGATCGCCGTGGACTATCTAGCCGGCCATCGCCGGGTAGTCGGTATAGCCTGCTTCGCCTGGCGTGTAGAAGGTGCCCATGTTGGGTGCGGCAAGCTCCGCACCGTTTTGCAAGCGCGCGACCAAGTCCGGGTTGGAGATAAAGGGTCGGCCAAATCCGATTAAATCGGCTTGGCCTGCCGCCAGTGCTTGTTCAGCGGACTCGCCGGTAAATCCGCCGGCCAGGATAAATGCGCCTTTGAAGAGACTGCGTAACTTGGCTTTGAGTTCGGCGGGCACCGCTGGCGTACCCATCGCGGAGTGGTCCAGCAAATGGACATACATCAGCCCGAGGGTGGATGCTTCGCTGACCAAGGCCGCGAATTGCGCCTCTAGGCCGTCAAAAGCGCCGGTGCCATTGAACACGCCAAAGGGCGAAATGCGCATGCCAACGCGGTCTGCGCCGATGGCTGCCACGGTGGCGCGCATGACTTCCAGGGCAAAGCGATTGCGGTTGGCAGCGCTGCCGCCGTAGGCATCTTGGCGTTTGTTGACATTGGCGTTGAGAAACTGCTCGATTAAATAGCCGTTAGCGGCATGGAGTTCAACGCCGTCAAAGCCCGCCTCGATGGCCAAGCGCGCGCTCTGGGCATATTCGGCCACGGTTGCAGCAATTTCCTCCACCGATAGCGCATGGGCTTGCATGTGGGGCTGCATACCCTGGGCATCGGTATACATCTCGCCTTCGAGCACCTGCTCGCTTGGGCCAACGGCTTTGGCACCTGCAGGCAGATTGGCCTGGCCCACCACACGGCCGCAATGCATCAGCTGGATGACAATTTTCCCGCCCTTCGCATGGACCGCGTCGGTAACGGCTTGCCATGCTTTGACATGGTCTTGATTGAAAAGCCCGGGGATCCGTGCATAGCCTAGGCCATTAGGGGAGGGCGAGGTGCCCTCGGTAATGATCAAGCCGGCACTGGCGCGCTGCGCATAATAGGTCGCCATCAGGGCGTTGGGGGTATTGTTTTCCACGGCGCGGCTGCGCGTCATAGGCGACATCACGATACGGTTTGCAAGGGGCAATTTGGCCGTGGAATAACTCTCAAAAAGCATGGGTAATCCTTTAAACGATTTTTTGTTTTCAAACGAAACCCCGATTAATTGCGGCCAAAGGGCCTAATTGCAAGGTTTGAACCGCGATTTTTGGCTTAGCCATGCGAAACAAGGGTTGGCACAGCCTGTGTTGCCATGGAAATCACTGCATTTTTCGACGACACTGCGCGCACCCAGGTTCCCAATCAGGAGTGCGCCATGTCCGATCCAAACGACCAAGATTTTTCCAAAGGCTGCGCCTATGTGCGCGGTCAATACGTGCCCATTGCCCAGGCCAGTATTCCAATAACCGACCTGGGTTTTTTGCACTCGGATGCCACCTACGATGTGGTAACGGTATGGGACGGCGCGTTCTTTCGCCTGGATACACACCTTGAGCGCTTCTCGCGCAGTTGCCAGCGCTGGCGCTTGGACCCCGGCGTGGATGACGCGCAAATTACCGCCATCCTGAGCGAGTGTGTGCGCCGCAGCGGCTTGCGGGCCTCGTATGTGGAAATGCTATGCACGCGCGGGCAAACGCCCTGGGGCTCGCGCGATCCGCGCCAGGCGGCAAACCAGTTTTATGCGTTTGCTGTGCCTTTTGTCTGGATTGCAAACGCGCAGCAACGCGCCACCGGCTTGCATTTGCGCATCAGCCATGTGCAGCGCATACCGGCGGCCTCGGTGGACCCGACGACCAAAAACTACCACTGGAACGACCTGACCATGGGCTTGCTCGATGCCTTGGACGGCGGTGCCGACAGCGTGGTGCTGGTGGATGACAAAGACCACGTAGTGGAAGGTCCGGGCTTTAACGTCTTTTGCGCCCATGCTGGCCAGCTCATGACGCCAGACCAGGGCATGCTCGAAGGTGTGACGCGGCGTACCGTGATAGAGATTGCGCAATCACTGGGCTTGCAATTGCAGGTACGGCCTGTTAGTGCCACCGAATTTCGCGCTGCGGACGAAGTCTTTATTTCCAGCTCTGGTGGTGGTGTGTTGCCGGTCACGCGCGTCGATGGGCACAAGGTCGCCGATGGTGCCATCGGTCCGCTCACCCGCAAGCTTTCTGATACCTACTGGGCCTGGCATAAGGAGCCGGCGATGCATGTGCCAATAGCGTATTGATCGGGACAGCGCCTAGAGCGCGTCCAAACGCATCAAAAAAACGATTCCGGCAGCGGTGCATCCGGTACACCGGTGAGCTTGCCCAGTTCCCGGTGAAAGTGCGACAGCATGGGCTCGTTTTGGCCAAACACCACGCCTGGCAAACGGCCACTGGCCAGGTTGATGTGGATGTTCTGCTGCTGGGTAAAGTCTTCGCCGGATATCACTTCGGTGGAAACTTTCCAACTCTTGTTCCAACGCGCCGCATCAGCCTCATCAGCAATGGCTTGGGGTATATAAAACCGTACCCGCGCCCGGGTGCGGCCTACGTCCAGCGGCTGAAAATCCCACAACTCCATATGCCCGTCCATGGGAATGTTAAGCACCGCATGCGGCGACACCGAAAAAATAGTGGAGGCATGTTTCAGCACCGACCAATCGGCCTCGGGCAGGTCGCGCTGATCGCTAATGCTCTTGCGTGGCAAGGGGAACAGGGCATGCGGGCCAAAGCATTCGTAAATCACCGGGTAGCAGCGAAAGCGCGGCGCCAGGGTATTGCGATGCAGCGCTGCGATGTGGTAGCCCTCCATAAAGGTTTCCAGCAAGAGCTTCCAGTTGGCGGCAAAGTCCCAAAACACTTCCTGGTAAAAATGAAAATTGCCAAATCCAAATTCGCCCATACGGCTGTGCATCCCAAAGGTGTCGCGCTCGGCATCTATGGGCTCCTGGCCTTGGGGGCGCACCAGCAGCATGCCAGCGGTTTCCAGGCAGGGCACTTCTATCAGGTTGAACTGTCCGCATTCCATGCGGGTTTGCAGTTGGGCAAAGCCGCCCATGTCATTGGCGTGGCGTATCAAGGTGCCGCTGTTGTCATAGGTCCATGCGTGGTAGGGGCAGCTAAAGCTGTGTTGCGACTGGCCGCGGTGTTGCACAAACTGGCCCTTGGTATCCAACTCGAAACCGACCAGGCGCGAGCCCCGGTGGCGGCAGATATTTAAAAACGCTTTGACGCTGCCTTGGGCGGTGCGCGTCAAAAAAATCGGCGCACCGGGCAGATCGCAGGTGAACCAGTCCCCGGGGGCAGGCAGGTCTGGCGAGAAGCCGGCCAACAGGGGCACTTGCCCGCCAAACAGCGTACTGAGTTCGCGCTGAAAGTGCGCTGGACAGGTATAGCGCTCGGCTGGATTCCAATAGGGTGAGTCCCACAAAGGCGTGGTGTTGGCGTCAATATGCGCAAAGGTTTGCTTTAGCAACTCGACCTGTCGTTCGTGTTTCATCAAGGCTCCGCAAGCAAGGGGGCACACCGACGCTAGCGCGGGCATGCGGCGCCTTGGACAACAGGCTGCCGCTTTTGATTTTAGCCAGCGCGCACTCAGCGTTGCGTCTGGTACTGGCTCAACTGCAACTTCAGATCTTCGATTTCCCGCAAGTACTGGACGACGATGACCACCGAGAACAGGTCCAGGTCGTAGTCCCTTCGCTGTTGGCACGCTACCAGCAGGTGGCTGAGGCTGGCGCCATCGAAATAGTCCAGGCCTTCGCGTGCGAAGGCGCTTTGCAAGGCGCCGTAATCGACCAGATCCTGCACCTCGTCCAGGCGCAGGCCGCACAAGTTGGCAAGCTGCATGCCGCTGAGGTGGTCCAGCATGTCTATGGCATCGAAGTTATGAACCGTTTGCGCCATGGCTTGTCTCCTTATCGAAAGTGGTTCTGGCACGAAAGCTGGAAATGCCTGCCAGCGCCTGGTAATGGGTACGCTCGGCCTCTGAGATGGTTTTAGGCGTCTTGATCTGAATCACGGCAAGCATGTCACCGCGTACCCCCTTGGGGCCGGGCAAGCCATGCCCCTTTAAGCGCAGCTTGTGGCCCGCCTGGCTACCTGCGGGTACGGTCAGCAGCACCGGATCTTGCAGCGTGCTCACTTGCACCTGGGCCCCCAGCACGGCTTCCCAGGGCGCCAAATCCAGTTGGAACAGCAGGTCTTGCCCAAGCGGGGTAAACACCGGGTCGGGCGCCAGTACGACTTTGAGGTAATAGTCCCCAGGCGGGCCACCGTGCCAGCCTTTGCCACCCTTGCCGCGCAGGCGAATTCTTTGGCCTTGGCGCACCCCCGGGGCGATGTCCACCATCAGGTCTTTGGACACACCTTCGTCCACCCAGGTAATCGGCACCCGCATGCCGTGCAGCGTTTCCCGAAGGCCCATGGATAGCGTGTCTTCGAAATCCTGCCCCGGGCGCGGGGTACTGGCCCGGGCGGAGGGGCCTGCGCCTGCGTGTAGCGAGGCCAGCAGTTCTGCCAGATCCAGGTCATCAAAGGCGTCGCCATCGCTTTGGTATTGGGCGCGCCAATGCGGCGGCGGTACAAAGTCGCCTTGCGGGCCTGCTTGGCCCAGCGCATCGTAAGCAGCCCGCTTGTCCGGGTCTTTCAAAACCGCATAGGCCTGCGCAGCCTCTTTGAAGCGCTCCTCCGCGCCTGCGTCTTTAGATACGTCGGGGTGGTTTTTGCGCGCCAGGCTGCGATAGGCTTTTTTGATCGCGTCCAGGTCGGCCGTCTTGGCGACCCCGAGCACGGCGTAATAGTCTTTGAATTGCATGCAGCGGCTGCGGTGCGCAGAGGGTAGGAACCAAGACAACCAAGGCGCTAGTGCGTTGGTGCAAAGTGCGCGCCTGACAGCTGGCACGCATGCCTCGAAGGGTAGTCTATCGGGCTGTCAAAGGCTTGATGTGTATCAAGGCCAGGCCTTTTGTATCAGCCTTGCGCAATATAGGTCGACTCGACCAATTGAACCAGTGCGACCATGGCTTGGTTCACCGGCGTCGGGACGCCCAGCGCCTGACCGCGTCGCACCACAAAGCCATTGAGGTGGTCGATCTCGCTGAGCTTGTGGCGCGCCATGTCTTGGGCGGTGGAGGATTTTTGCCCCGCCATCGTCTTGCTAATTTGGGCCACCGCTTGCATCGCCGTGGCCTCGTCGAGTGCTGTGCCATCGGCACGGGCCACGGCCAGCACCTCGCGCACCAGCGCGCTTTGGGTGGTCTGTATCCCGTGCACAGCGGCCAGTTGGCCGTAGCGGGTTTGGGTCAGGCCGGAAATCGCGTTCAACACACAGTTAATCAGCAGCTTGGACCACAAGTCTGCCATCACGTTCTGCGAGATGTGCACGGGCACCTGGGCGCTGGCAAAAAGTTCGACGATGCGCGAGAAGGCTTCTGGCGCATTGCCAAGCCGGCAATCCTGCATGCTGCCTATAAGCAACTCCCCCCGGCCATGGTGTTTGATGCAACCGGGCGCTGTAATTTCAGTAGCCACATACACCACCGTTGGAACCACTGGATTGGGTAGTTCGCTCGCGATAAGGGCTACATTTTCCAAGCCGTTTTGCAGACTCATGATGATGGCCTGGGGTGCCAGGTGGGTGGCCATGCTGTGGGCTAGCGCTGAGGTATCGGTGGACTTGACGCAAAACAACACCAGATCGGCTGTGCGCAAAGCCGCGAAATCTGTGCTGGCGTCCAGGCGGACGGTTTCTACGCCTGCGGCATGGGCCAAGTCCAGTTGCAAGCCATGGCGCTTTATCGCCTTCACATGCGCGGGCCGGCCGATCAGCGTGACCTGATGCCCGGCGCGCGCCAGCATGGCGCCGAAAAAACTACCAACGGCGCCCGCGCCTACAACGGCAATATGCTCAAAGGGGGATGTGCGCATAAGGGTTCCTTCGTGGCACAAAGTATAGGCGGCGTGGTCCCATGGCTTGCAAGCCAGCATCTACCCGCTGCCTGAATTTAAGCCATCAATCCCAGAAATTTCGGCAGGGCGGTTGCCAATGCGGGTACCAGCGCAATAAGCAAACTGCCGACAAAAATGGCCAACAAGGCGGGGGTGACCGAGGCGGCGACTGCGCTAAGGGGTTTGCCGAACATCGCGGAGGCAAAGAAAATATTCATGCCCGCCGGTGGGCACAAAAAGCCCATCTCCATGGCCGCCAAAAACAAAATGCCAAAGTGCACGGGGTCAATGCCATAGCTTTGGGCCACGGGCAGCAACAAAGGTACCAGCACCACGATGGCCGCAAATATTTCCATCAGTGCGCCCGCAAATAGCAAAAAAACCACCAAAGCGACCAGAAACATTTCTTTACTAGGGATCAGGCTTTGCGTTGCTGTAATGGCGGCATCGGGAATGCCTGCATCAATCAGGAAGTTGGTCAGCGCCAGCGCCATTCCCAGGATGAGGAGGACCCCGCCAATGATTTGGGCGGCGTCACTGAGGCAGGCGAAAAATGTCTTCCATGTCAATTCGCGGTGCGCTAAGGCCTGGGTCAGCACGGCATACGTCGCGGTCAGTGCTGCGCTTTCCATGGGCGTCGCCAGGCCGCTGACGAGCGATCCGATGGCCACCACGGGCGCCAAAATTTCCCATTTTGCAAGCCACATGGTGGGCCAGAGGGCAGCGTTTGCTGCCTGGTTGGCCAAGCGGGGCGCATTCGACTTGGTTTGTAAAAAACCACCAAAAATCAGCAAGGTCATCACCATGACCAAGGCCGGTAGGGCGCCGGCTAAAAACATCGTGCCAATGGGCACGCGCGCCACAATCGCGTACATGATGAGTGGCACGGAAGGGGCCAGCAGCACGCCTAAAGCGCTGGCGCTGGTGACCAGCCCTATGCCTTTGCTCTCCGGATAACCCGCATTGCGCAGCAGCGGCAGCATCAGTCCGCCAAGCGCCAAAATGGTGACGCCACTGCCCCCGGTGAATGCGGTGAAAAATGAACACAACAACGCGACGGCAATCACAGACCCTTTAAGGCCCCCACCAAACAGGATAAGGAATAAGTTGCCTAGTCTGTGGGCAGCCCCGGTTCGGGCAAAGAGCAGTCCTGCCAAAGTAAACAAGGGCAGCGCGGGCAAGGAGGGGTTGACCGTGATTTGGTAATGCGACAAGGCCACCGAGGCCAAGGGCATGCCCTCGCTCCAGAAGAGTACAAGGGCCAGGCCACCCAAAACAGTGAATATGGGTGCACCCGCTACCAAGGCTGCGGCGAGCAAGGCTACGGCAGGCCAGGGCGAGAAAGCCGTTCCCTCCAACTGCCCTGCGATGACCAAGCCAAGGCAGGGCGCCGTTGCGGACAAGAGGTAGTCCAGTCTGAAATGCTTTGCAGATCTGGCGCCCAATTTAAAACCTAGCAACAAAAAGCACAAGGGCATGCACGCTTGCAGCGTCCAGACGGGCAGGGCATAGGCCAAGGTGTGTGCGGCGTCGCGTTCCGTGAGCACGAATTGCCAGCTCGCGTAGGCCAGCATGCCGCAGACCATAGCAGCCAGAAATTGGGCCAGGCGCCAGGCCGCCGTCAGCCCCTTGCTGCCGTCATTGGAGCCAAAGGACGTAAGGTGGCCGTGCCTCTCTGCGGCAAGCGCACCAAACATCGCAAGTACCAGTCCTAAATGTTGAACGACGACAGGTGCATTGGCAATGCCGCTACCGAGCATGGGCCGCATCACTATCTCAATGATAGGAATGAGCATCATCAGCCCTAAAACAAAGGCAGCAATTTTCTCGTCGATGGCACCCAACCACGATCCAAGCGCGGGCCGGCCTGCCATATTCACTTAGCCTTGCCTGAACGGAAGTCTTTCAAATGGGCTAGCACCTCATCGAATGTATCGGCAGGTACCATGGTGCCGCGAATTCGCGGGTAGAGTTTTTCAGCGAACTCTGTCCATTCCCGCAATTGATCGGCGTTGGGGCGGCTGACCACCAACCCCCGCTTCTTCATGGCGTCGACAGCTTCATCGACTTCTTGCCTGGCCTTTGCGCGAATTTGAACCCCGGCCCTTTCGCTAGCCACGCGCACGGCTGCCTGCGTCCCTGGGCTCATGTCATCCCAGGTCTTTCGCGTGAGCACCAGGGCGCCCACAATGGGAGCCCAGTTGACTTCCAGCATATGGGGTGCAGAGCTATAAATTTGCGTGGCCAATGCGAAGTAGGGGGTCGAAGGCACCACGTTGATCATCCCGGTCTGGATAGCGGGAAGTATGTCCGAGGTCTCCAGTGGCACCGGTGTGTAGCCCAGGCTCTTCATGATGGCCTGCTGGTCAGGCTCCGAGCCCCATGCGAAAAATTTCATCTTCTTGAAATCATCGGGCCGAACTGCAGGGTCTTTGGAAAAAAAGCGCACCCAGCCTGCATCTCCCCAGGCCAAAACGACAAAGCCTTTATCCAAAAATTTCTTCTCTATGGATGGTCGCATTTTCTCTCGGACATAGTCCACTTCCTCCCACGACCGAAAGAGCATGGGGATAGCTTGCAGCGCCGTTATCGATGGTTCAATCTCCTGTAAGCCCACGACGGAAAGCAAGGCGCCTTGTAATTGGCCGATGCGCATGCGCCGCGCCATTTCCGCTTCGCCGCCCTGGCTTCCGTCCGGATAGACCACGTATTTGCTGTTCTCTCCTTGCGCTGCCCGCCAGGCTTCGCCTACGTCCATGAGCTGGCGGTGGTACAAGGAGTTCTTAGGCACCAGCGACCCAATGCGAAGTTGCTTGTCCGCCGCTAGGCATTCCCGCATGCTTGTCAAGGCAAGAGCCAAAAAAAGAAAGATCGCCAGCAGCCTGGAAGGATTTGCCAAGGGGTTCATAAAGGTGGATATTTCAAAATAGATCGTCAGCCGTTTGCAGTAGCCACTGTGCCCGTTCGCGCATCAGGGTATTGCTGAGGTCGGGGTATTTGTCACTGGTCTCCATCGCTTTTCTGAGCAAAATTTCAAAAGCTTCCCGCTGGCCTTGGGCTAAGGCAATACCTTCCGCTTTTGCGATATACGGGCCTGCATTTTTGCCTTGGCTGATGGCGATGGCCGCGTCGAAATACTGCTCTGCTCTTACCAGGGAACCGCCTGGTTGCGCAGACTCAAAGCTTCCCATCAAGCTGGCAAGCCCTCCGTTGCCATAGTTTGGGTTGGCCTTCCAGGCCAATGTAGCCAAGCGGTAGGCCAGGGGGAAATCTGCAACCGCTTCAGGGGCGTCTTTAGACATTGAAATATAGCCCCCCCAAGACGCCGCGGCCCAATAGGCAAGGCCCACTTGATCCTGGGAAATTGCAGGCCACTGCTTGGCATCGGGCTGGGCAAGTTTTGCCCCAAAGCCTGGCGAAGAGAGCTCCAAAGCCCGCATAGTGTGCCGGTGGGCACGCAAATAGAGCCGCTTGGCGCGTTCATGGATGCGGTAGGCGCCCTGGGCATCCCTTGGCGCCAGGCGCTCCGCCTCAAAAGCAACATAGGCATAGGTGTACTGGCTTAAACCGGCCGCCACCGCCTCGGCCAACTTCAGGTTGTCAGGCGTGTCCGCCAGTAGCGATTCCGATAGTTTTAAGTAAAAAGCACTGGCTTCCCGTGCCAGACCCGGGTCGTCCTCCTGGGACTGTCCTTGCTTTGCCAATTCGTCGCCGAGGCTTCTCTTGATCAGTGCCATGGGAGAGCAAGCGCCCAGAACCAAGGCCAGCGCTGCAATGGCAATACAAACAAATCGCTTTCCAAGCCCAGTTTGAAGGATGCTGCTACCGGAGGCGGGAAGGTAATTCAAAGGATATTTGGAATTGTTTGGATTTCCTTGCGAATTTAGGTGAATTTAATGAATATTACGTGACAGTAGGCTTAAACTAAAGGCAGATGCATGCACCGTCCTAGCCCCTTAGGGCCAAGGAAACCTATGCAAACCTGCGCGACGGCATGAAGAAAACCATTGCCCTTTTCCTACACCATCCCACGTGTTCGACCGATTCGGTCAACGGGGTGATCGCCGCACTGTCGCCTCTGGCCCATGTCAAGTTATTCACCCGCCATAAAGTGCAGGAGGGATTTTTTGACGACGTTGACTTAGTCGTATTTCCCGGTGGCGATGGCGAGGCCACGGTATTTCGCAGCCTTCTCAAACCCAATATGCCTGATGTGCGGGCCTATATGCAGCGCG
>JBBAPY010000039.1:0-16069 GCA_040400635.1 Rhodoferax sp. | reverse complement strand
CTGGGCAATGGCCGCCAGTGTGGCGTCGTGGAAGATGACGTAGGCGGGTAAATTGTGTTCGCGCGCCACCTCGGCGCGCCAGGCCTTGAGCGCCGCATAGCGTGCCAAGGCCACGGCATCCAGGTCCACCGGCGCCTTCAGCGCCGAGGCGCTGCCACTGCCCTTCACTCTGGCCACCTTGGGCGTGGATAAGGAATGGCGCAGCCGCACCGCCTGCTCGCCTTTGAGTATTGGGCGTGCCTGGGGCGTCAGCACCAGGGTGTTAAAGGCCTGCACATCGACCATGACCGCGCCCAGCGCCAGCAATTGGCGCAGCACGCCGCGCAATTGCAGCTCGCTCAAAGACTGGCCGACGCCAAAGGTGCTGAGGCTTTCATGCCCGTGTTGCAGCACCTTCTCGCTGCGCTTGCCGCGTACAACATCCATCAGGTGCCCCGCGCCAAAGCTGATGCCGCTGTGTTGTTGAATGCGGTAAATCGTGGACAACAGCATTTGCGCCGCCTCGCTGCCGTCCCATACCGCTGGAGGCTGCAGGCAGTTGTCACAATTGCCGCAGACACTGCTAGCCTGGCCAAAGTACGCGAGCAAGCGCACGCGCCGGCAGTCGGTGGCTTCGGCCAGACCCAGCAGCGCTTCGAGCTTGCCGCGCATCACCTGTTTGAAGTCTTCCTCGGCCGGGCCTTCGTCAATCATGCGCCGCTGGTTCACCACGTCTTGCAGGCCGTAGCACATCCAGGCATTAGCGCTCAGCCCATCGCGCCCGCCGCGCCCGGTTTCCTGGTAATAGCCTTCGATGTTTTTAGGCATGTCCAGATGCGCCACAAAGCGCACATCGGGCTTGTCGATGCCCATACCAAACGCAATCGTGGCCACCATCACCAAGCCCTCGTCGCGCAAAAAGCGGTCCTGGTGTGTCTGGCGCACTTTGCTGTCCAGGCCCGCGTGGTAGGGCAAAGCCTTTATTCCGGCTTGGCTCAGCATAGTGGCAATGTCTTCCACTTTTTTGCGCGACTGGCAATACACGATGCCGGCATCGCCGGCATGTTCGCGCTCGATAAAGCGCAGCAATTGGGTACTGCCTTCGCGTTTTTCCACGATGGTATAGCGGATATTGGGCCGGTCAAAGCTGCTGATAAAAGCGCGCGCTTGCTCCAATTGCAAACGCTCCAGCACATCGGCACGCGTCAAGTCATCGGCGGTAGCCGTCAAGGCCATGCGCGGCACGCCGGGGTAGCGCTCATGCAAGACGGTCAATCCCCGGTATTCGGGCCGGAAGTCGTGGCCCCACTGACTGACACAGTGCGCCTCGTCAATCGCAAACAAACTCAGTTGTCCGCGTTCAAACAGCGAATCGAGTTGCGCCAGAAACCGCGGCGTGGTCACCCGCTCAGGCGCAGCGTAGAGTAAGGTGACTTCACCGCGCAGCAGCCGCTGCTCCACCTGGTAAGCCTCTTCACCCGACAGCGTGGAATTGAGAAACGCAGCGCGCACGCCCGCCTCATGCAAGGCACCCACCTGGTCGTGCATCAGCGCGATGAGCGGCGATATCACCACCGTGATGCCATGCCCCGCACGTTGGCGCGCAATCGCAGGAATCTGGTAACACAGCGACTTGCCGCCACCCGTGGGCATCAGCACCAGTGCGTCGCCGCCCCCGCCCACGTGCTCAATGATGGCTTGTTGCGGCCCGCGAAAAGAGTCGTAACCAAATACTTCCTGCAGGATGCTCAAGTAAGACAAAGGGGGGAGCCGCTGGTGAATGGAAAAATGAAAAAGCTTGGCTTATCGCTTGCAGTAGCAAAGCACACAGCCAAGGATTGTCCCCGCAAAGCCAAATACATCGCGCAACAGCAACCGGGGTCTTGCCAAGACTTGCAACGCAAACATCAGGCGGGCTTCTTTTGTGCCGCTGTCGCCGCCGCGCGTGCGGCAAACTCTTCGCGTAAGGCGCGTAGCTTCTCGCGTGGGTCTTCTTTGATAGTGGCCTGGTCTAAAGCCATCTCGGCAATAAAGCGGCTGGGCTGCGCGGCAATCGAGTCGCGCCCTTTTTTGCGCCGCCGCGTCCAACTTACCGACAGCGTGCGTTGCGCGCGGGTAATACCCACGTACATCAAGCGCCGCTCCTCTTGCAAGCGGGTGGCCAGGTCTGCGTGCGCCAGCGCGGTAGCGGCTTCGTCCGCTGCTTCATCGCCTGTTTTATCCGCACTGGCTTTGCCCGCCTCTTCCATCTTGAAAGGCAGCAGGCCTTCGGTCACGCCTACCAGCATCACATGCGGCCACTCCAAACCTTTGGCGGCATGCAGCGTGGACAAGGTGACTACGTTTTGGTCTTTCTCGCGCTCAGTCAAGGTGGACAAGAGTGCGATGTTTTGCGCCACGTCCAGCAGGTTTTTGCTGGCGCGTTGCGTGATCAGGATGTCCTCGTCCATTTGCCCGCCGCAGCGCTGGGCCATCCATTCGCAAAACTCCATCACATTGGTCCATTTAACGGCAGCGATTTCCGGGCTGTCTTCGGTGTCGTACAAATGCTTTTCGTAGGCCATGTCGGCCAACCAGGTCTTGAGAAACAGCAAGGCGTTTTCCGCGCCCTCGGTGTGTTTGGCGCGAAACTGCAAATCATTCACGCTGCGACCAAATTTATGCAAGCTGCCCACCGCGCGGCTGGACAAGACCGACCCTAGCGAGGATGAAAACAGGGCTTCAAACAAACTCAGTTTGTAACGGCTGGCAAAGGCACCCAAGCTGCCCAAAGTCTGGTGGCCTATGCCACGCTTGGGCGTGGTGACGGCGCGCAAAAATGCCGGGTCATCATCGTTATTGGCCCACAGGCGCAGCCAGGCACACAGGTCGCGGATTTCAGCGCGATCAAAAAAGCTTTGCCCGCCGGACACCTTGTAGGCAATGCCCGCTTTGCGCAGGGCTTTTTCAAAGGGCCTGGCCTGGTGGTTGGCGCGGTAGAGCACAGCAAAGTCGCGCAATTCTTTGAACTGCATGCCCGCCTGCGCCAGTGTGCCCTCTGCGCGCAAACTCTGGATGCGTGCCACCACGCGCTCGGCTTCGTGGTCTTCGCTGTCGGCGTCCACCACACGCACCGGCTCGCCTTCGCCCAAATCGCTCCACAGATTTTTTGGGAACAGCTTGGGGTTGGCCGCAATCACATTATTGGCCGCGCGCAAGATAGCGGCGGTGGAGCGGTAGTTTTGCTCCAGCTTGATGACTTTGAGCGCCGCAAAATCCTGTGGCAACAAGCGCAGATTGTCTAGCGTGGCGCCGCGCCAGCCGTAAATACTTTGGTCGTCATCGCCCACTGCGGTAAAGCGCGCGGCGTCCCGCCCGGGCGCTAAGCTGCCATCGGGCTCACAACCGACCAACAACTTGAGCATGGCGTACTGCGTGGCATTGGTGTCCTGGTATTCATCGACCAGCACATGGCCGGCAAAAGCCTGCCATTGCGCGCGCACCTCGGGGTACTCGCGCAAGAGTTTGAGCGGCAGGCTGATCAGGTCGTCAAAGTCTACGCTTTGGTAGGCGCTCAAACGCTCTTCATAGCGCCCCATGATGACGGCCGCCTGGCGTTGGTCTTCATCGGCCGCCTGCGCCAAGGCCTGTTCGGCATTGAGCCCCGCGCTTTTCCAGGCGCTAATCGTCCATTGCCAGTTGCGCGCGGTGGCCGAGTCGGTGCTGCCACCGGCGTCTTTCAAGATGCTGGTCACATCCGAGGTATCCAAAATGCTGAACTGGGGTTTGAGCCCCAGCACCGCGCCATGGCTGCGCAACATGCGCACGCCTAACGCATGAAAGGTGCAAATCAACACTTCTTGCGCGGCTTTGCCTATCAGTGTTTTGGCGCGCTCACGCATTTCGGCGGCGGCTTTGTTGGTGAAAGTAATTGCGGCAATTTTTTGCGCTGGCATGCCCACTTGAATCAGGCGCGCGATTTTGTGGGTGATGACGCGGGTTTTGCCCGAACCGGCGCCGGCCAGCACCAGGCAAGGGCCGTGCAGGTAGTTCACCGCCTCCTGCTGGGCGGTATTCATGGCGTTGTGGGGGGAGGACATGCGCGAGGCGTCGGCTCAGGCCGGTAAAGGGCAAACTCAAAAGGCCGCGCATCTTAACGGCAGGCTGGATTCGCATTTGGCTTGACAATCGCGGCATGCTGGAAATCTTTGAAGTTACCTTCCCGTTTTTTGCTTTGGTTTTATGCGGCTACACCGCCGCCCGGCGCCAGATGCTTCCCTTGGTGGCAATTGCCGGCCTCAATAGCTTTGTCCTGTTTTTCGCCCTGCCCTGCATGCTGTACCGCTTCGGGGCGAATACGCCGATTGCGCAGTTGCTGGACCCTGCGGCCAGCATCACTTACTTGGTGTGCGGTTTGAGCGTGGTGGCCCTGGTCATCGCCATCACCTTGCGCGGACCTATCGGATGGAACGACGCGGCTTTTGGCGCTCTGGTGGGCGCATTTCCAAACACCGGATTTTTAGGTGTTCCGCTGTTGGTGGCGATTTTGGGCAAGCAGGCTGCGGGTACCGCCATCGTCACGATTTTGGTGGACTTGGTGGTTACCACGTCTCTGTGCATCGCCCTATCGCGCCTGGGCGCGCTGGGTACTTCGGCGGGCGCGGATGTAGAGCGCGTCAGCCCTACGCAGGCCGCGCGCAATGCCTTGCGTGGCGTGGCCACCAACCCCATGCTCTGGGCCATCCTGACCGGTGCTTTGGCCTCTGCTTTTGGCCTGGTTTTGCCTGGCCCAGTGGACGCTACCCTGGGCCTGCTGGCCGACTGCGCTTCGCCGGTGGCTTTGTTCACTATCGGCGCAGTGCTGGCACGTTCTCAAATCATGGCCCAAGAAGGCCAGGCTCCGGCCGTGCCCTGGTCCGATGTGCTGCCGGTGGTAGCTGTCAAGCTGCTGATCCATCCTTTGCTGGTACTGGCTGTTGGCTTGCTCGCGCAGGCCATGGACGCGCCCCTAGCCGACTCGGCACTCACCGTCATGGTGCTGGTGGCGGCGCTGCCCAGCGCCAGCAATGTCTCTATGCTGGCCGAGCGCTTTGGGGCCAATAACGGACGCATAGCCCGTATTATTTTGCTTTCCACGGCGCTGGCGTTTTTTACTTTCGCCGCTGCCGTGGTGCTCATGACCGGCTAGGCGGCGCCGCTTTTTCCGGTGGCTCTCAGATGGACAGCGGGTCCACATCGATAGCCCAGCGGATCAGACCTTTACAGGCCGGGTCGCTGCGGCTGGTGCGCAGCACCTCCTGCCAGGCTGCCAAAAAACTTTGCAAAGCATGGCGCGAAGCACTTTCCACCAGCATTTGCGCGCGCTCTACATTGGCCACGCGTTGCATGGACATGGGTACAGCCGGGTACAGCGTCACCTGCTCGAGTACCTGCGCCCAGCCCGGCCAGTGCGCCATGTCCGAGCCTGCGCGCTTGCGCGCCGCGTTTAAAAACGCCTGGGCTGCCTCCTGGCTGCGCGCATCGGCGCGTACCAGGGCCTGGTAGCTAAAGGGTGGCATACCCGCTTGTTCGCGCTCTTGCAACTGGCTGTGTGCAAAGCTGGGGTAGTCGTAATTTTTCAGCGCGGCGTACACCGGATGGGCCGGTTGAAAGGTTTGTACCCACACCTCGCTGTGCGCGCCCATGGCCGCATCGCGTCCGGCCCGGCCCGCCGCCTGCAGCAGCAGCGAGAAGAGGCGCTCGGGGGCCCGAAAGTCGCTGGAAAACAAGGCGCTGTCCGGGTTGACGGCCGCTACCAGCGTGATGCGCCTAAAGTCATGGCCTTTGGCAATCATCTGGGTGCCCACCAACACATCGACCTTGCCTGCATGCACCGCCGCCAACTGGCTTTGCAAGGCGCCTTTGAGGCGCGTGGTGTCGGCGTCAATGCGGCCTATACGCACTGGTTCGCCCTCGGGCTGTTCCGGGCTTTGGGTTCCGGGGCGGCGCACATCGGCTAACAGAGTGGCGAGCAATTCTTCGATTTGCTCGGTGCCCCGCCCCAGGGTCAGAATATCCGGGTTGCCGCAGCCCGGGCAGATGCGCGGCACGCGCTCGCTGTGGCCGCAATGGTGGCAACGCAGCGTGCGGTCGCTTTTGTGGAACACCCGAAATGCGCTGCAATGCCCGCAGGCGCTTTTCCAGCCGCAGTCGCTGCAATGGAGCACCGGCGCATAGCCGCGCCGGTTCAGAAATACCAGGCATTGCTCGCCACGCGCAATGCGCTCCTTGATCGCCTCCAGCAAGGGCAGCGACACCACTGCATTGCGCGCCTGGTGTGTCATGTCCACCCGGCGCACCAGCGGCAGGCTGCGCCCTACTGCGCCAATACGGCTGGGCATGTGCAGGCGCAGGTAGCGCCCACCTTCTGCCCTGGGGCGGCTGTGAAACCAAGACTCCAGCGAGGGCGTAGCCGAGCCTAAAACCACTTTTGCGCCCTTCAAACGGCCCCGGTACACCGCCAGATCCCGCGCCGAATAGCGCGCGCCTTCGCCGCTTTTGTAGCTGGGGTCATTCTCTTCGTCCACCACAATCAGGCGCAAACCGGGCATGGAGGCAAACACCGCCATGCGTGTGCCCAGCACGATGCGCGCGCCGCCCTGATGGGCCGCTAGCCAGGCAGACAGGCGCTGCGCCGGTGTCATGCCGCTGTGCAGGCTGACCACGGCCTGCGGCCCCCACTGGGGCGCAAAGCGCTCTACAAAGCGCGCTTCAAGCTGCGGCGTCAGATTGATTTCGGGCACCATCACCAAGGCTTGCGCCTGCGGTTCGCGCGCCAGAAGTTGTTCCACGGCCTGCAAATACACCTCGGTCTTGCCGCTGCCGGTGGCGCCAAAAAGCAAAAACGGGCCGCTGTGCGCTTCTATTTGCGCTAAGACTTCGATTTGCTCGGCGCTAAGCGCCTTAGCCTGCGCCGGGTCTGTATAGGCCTCCTGTGACGGTGTCTTTTGCGCGCGCGAAGTTTTGTTTGCAGCGGGCTGCAAAGCCAGGGCTTTTTGCAGTCGAAGCGCTTTGCGCTGCAGCTGCAAGCTGGACAGTTCGCGCAGTTGCGGCGGCAAAGCGGCCAGTGCCACCTCCCCGGCCGAGCGCTGGTAGTAGCGCGCGGCAAAGCGCACCAATTGCTGCCAGGCGCCTGCCAGGGGCAATACCGTGTCCAGCACTTCGCTGATATCGCGTACCTTGCTCGGGTCGATTTCGCCGCTGGCCTCGTCGTCGCTAGGGTCCCAGACGACACCCAGGGTTTCGCGTGCGCCCAATGGCACCCGAACCAGCGTACCGGCGGCTAGCACTTCCCGGTGCCGATAGGTCAGTACCGGACCCAGGGATGCATGGGCCGGCGTGTGCACCAGTACCGCCAGCCAGGCGCTCATTCGGACTGTGGCGCAGTGCGCAAAAAGGAGTAAAAATCAAACATAGGACGTGTTGCACATAAAAAACAGCAGAAAAACAGGCTAAGCCCTTGATCTGATTAGCGCCAAGGCTTTATACCCAGAACATGTGGACAAGTTTGTGGATAGGACCCGCCAAAACCACTTCTACCCTCTAAAAATCAGCATATCGCTACCTTGCTTAAAAATTGAGCAAAAATAAATTTCCTTATAAATCAATTGCTTAGCTTGTTTATCGCTTACATGGCTGGGCCGCGACAGGGCCAGACCCGCATGCGCACTGCGGGCGCAGCCGTGTGCATAACTTGGGCCTACGCGCCGATTAGCGGGCCCCAGTGCGGGGCTTGGTGCGCGCTTTGGCGCGACCGGGCCATTGTGCCCGCTGTAGGCTTGTAAAAAAGCAGTAGTTTTCATCCTGTGAAGTGAAAATCAGGCTTAGCACCGGAATCTGCAGCAGACTGTCGAAAATAGCCTTAAGTCATTGATTTGTAACAATTTGACAAGCTGTTCGCATATTCTGTGGATAACTTTGTTGATATCCTGCCTCGCGGGCCCAAAATCCTCGGGAAATCAAGGCTTTCGACACGACGCCTTGAAAAAAAGCATATTTGGATTCCTATAAAAATCAACCACTTAGAATGCACCTTAGGCCAGGACACAGTTTTCGCCAGGTTCAGGCGCACGGCCACTGAAGCTAATAATATTTGTGAACAAGTCAAAAAAATACGACTAAAAATCCGCAAATCGTGCTAAGAAATTTGGGGTGGTATTTTGGCCAAGCTTCACTTGGATTTGGCGCGTGGATGGGCCGCGTCATAGGCCTTGGCCAAATGTTGGAAATCCAGCCGCGTATAGACCTGGGTGGTGCTGATATGGGCGTGGCCGAGCAACTCCTGCACCCCGCGCAGGTCGCTGCTGGACTGCAATACATGGCTGGCAAAAGAGTGGCGCAGCATGTGCGGATGCACCGGCGCGCTAGTGCGCGCCAACTGACTGCGGCGTTGCAGGCGTTGCCATACCGACTGCGCAGTCAAGCGCGTGCCATTGCGCCCGGTAAAAAGCGCAGCGGTGGCCAAAGGGGCGTCGGGCTGGCCTTGGGCGCTGCGCGCCTTGGCCGGGCTCGGCGGGCTTACCCGCAGTGCCAGCCAGCGCTGTAGGGCGCGCAGGGCTGCGCTGCCCACCGGCACAGAGCGCCGTTTGGCGCCTTTGCCCAGCACATGGGCTTGCGCTTCCTGAAGGTCGATCCAGCCTTTGGCTTGCGGGCCGGGCTGCACATCCAGCCCCACGAGCTCGCCCACGCGCAGGCCGCTGCCGTAGAGCAACTCCACCATGGCTGCATCGCGGGCTTCAAACCAGGCGCTGTCTTGGCTGCAAAAATCGGCAAACTGCACCGCTTCGTCCACGCCCATGGCTTTGGGCAGGGGCTTGGGCGCCTTGGGAGCGCGCACGTCCTGCACCGGGTTGCTGGAAACCAGGCCTTGGCGGCCCAACCAAACATAAAAGCCGCGCCAGCCGCTCAAAATCAAGGCAATGCCGCGCCCGCTGCGCCCGCCGCTGTGCATCATGGCAATCCAGCGGCGGATGTGGTGGTGGCTGACTTCGCATAGCGGCAGGGCGCTGGCACCCGAACCCGCGGGACCGGTCGCATAAGCTTGTAGCTTGCCCAGGTCCAGCGCGTACAAGGCTACGGTGCGCTGTGCCAGGCGCTTTTCCGTACGCACATATTCCAAATAGCGCTCTACCAGTTCGGTGTCGGTGGGCACGCGCTGTGTCGCAGGGGGGATTAACGCAAACGGCTTAAGGCGGCGCTGGCCACCTCGCCGATGCGGCATAAAAAGTCTGTCCCCATGCCACCATGGAAGCGCTGCGCATCCATCGAGGCCAGCACCAGCATGCCAAAAGCCGGCGCGCTGCTGCCGGCGTCACCGCTGCGCAAGGGGATGATGGCAATGGAGGCCGCGGTGTCGGGCTTGTCCAGCCAGGCCGTTACTTCAAAGCCGGTGTTCAGGCCGCAAAAAGGCTCGTTCAAGGACGAGGCGAACAATTTGGCTTCGTCGCTCACGCCTTGTACAAAGGCGCTGTCCGCGTATTCGCTGTCCAGGCCCCATAAGCGCAGCGCTACTTGGGGCACCGAGAACTGTTCGCGGATTTCCTGGCTAATCATGCCGGGCAGGGTTTGCGCCTGCGGCACCAGCAAGAGCCCGCGCGCCCAGCGCAGGATCTTGTCGGACAGCAGCACATTGTCATTGCCGTGGCGGATCATTTCCATGATGCGTGATTCGAGCAACTTAATTTTTTCCCGCAGCATCTCGGCCTGGCGCTCTTGCAGGCTGACCGCGCGGTGGCTGTGCGGGCTGGTGATTTGCACGGCCGCCAGCAAGTCTGCGTGGCGCAGAAAAAAGTCTGGCGTGTTGGCCAGGTAGTTGGCGATGTCGTCTTCGGTAATCGGGTTGCTCAGGCTGGGGTCGCTGGGTGTGCTCATAAGTTGTTTAGAAAGAATGACTGTCGTTAAAAATGTTCCGGTAGCTCAATCTCGCCGCGGTACACCGTGGTGGCCGGGCCGGTCATCAAAACCGGTGCGTCGCCACCGGCCCAGGCAATCGTCAATACGCCGCCGCGCGTGTGCACATCGACTAGCGCATCGAGCAGGCCCCAGCGTATGCCGGCCACTACCGCCGCGCAAGCTCCGCTGCCGCAGGACAGGGTCTCGCCCACACCGCGCTCATAGACGCGCAAGCGCACCTGCTGGCGGCTCACTATCTGCATAAACCCGGCATTAACCTGGTGGACAAAACGCGCATGTTGTTGAATCAAAGGCCCTTGCGCAGCGATGGGCGCGCTATCTGCGGCGTCCACCCGTTGCACTGCATGCGGGTTGCCCATAGATACCGCGCCTATGCGCACACTCAGCGTGTCGCTCAGGCTTAAGGGCCAGTACTGCCAATCGCCCAAGGCCTGCGCCTCTAAACCCTGTGCGTTAAAACCCATGGCTTGCAGATCAAACGAAGGCGGCCCCATGTCCACCGTCACGCGGCCATCGGCATGCAGTTCGGGCTCAATCACGCCCTGCATGGTCTTGACGCGCAAACGCGTTTTATCGCTCAGCCCTTGCTCGCGTACAAAGCGCGCAAAGCAGCGCGCGCCGTTGCCGCATTGCTCGACCTGGTTTCCGTCGGCGTTGTGGATGGTGTATTCAAAATCAATGCCCGCTGCCGGCGATGGCCCCACCGTCAAAATCTGGTCAGCGCCTACGCCCAAGTGGCGATCGCCTAAAAAACGGTAATGCGCTGGGCTCAGGCCCAAGGGTCCGCGGCTTGCATCGAGCACCACAAAATCATTGCCGGCGCCGTGCATCTTGGTAAACGGAATTCGCATAGCCCCGATTATCAGGCGTGCCGCCCGACAGGCCCGTGTTTGGCTGCACAATGCCACCATGCCCCGAAGTTCCCAGATCCTTGACCATGCCGCAGGCGCGCTGCCCGCACCCGGCGAATGGCAAAGCGTGCGCCCCGTGCCTTTGCTTGCCAACCTGCAACGCCTGACCGCGCCCAACCCCGGCTTCATGACCGGGCCGGGCACCAACAGTTACTTGGTGGGCGACGCGGCCACCAGCTATTTTGTGATCGACCCGGGCCCTGCCGACAGCGAGCATATCGCCCGCTTGTGGGACGCTGCGCGCCATGCCGACGGGCGCGGCGGCCATATCCAGGCCATTGTCTGCACCCATTCCCATGCCGACCATTCACCAGGCGCCGCGCCGCTGCAAGCCTTGTGCACGCAGCGCAGCGGACACACGCCTCCCATCTGGGGCCTGCCTTCGGCGTCCACTGCACGCGCCAATAGCCACTTTGTGCCCGACCAGGTACTGGCCCATGGCGCGCTCATGCAATTGCAAGCCGAAGGCGCGCCGCAGCACACGCTGCTGGCGTTGCATACGCCCGGCCATGCGGCCAACCATGTGTGCCTGTTGCTGACGCAAGACGGCATGTTGTTGTCGGGTGACCATATCCTCAATGGCAGCACCACCGTCATTGACCCACCCGACGGCAATATGGCCGATTACCTCGAATCGCTGGACCTGCTGCATGCCGCTTGTGTGCAGCACAGCGTGGACTTCATCCTGCCCGCCCACGGCCACCCTATGCCCGATGCGCTGGGCGCGATTGCGCATCTCAAAGCCCACCGTCTCAAGCGTGAGGCCAAGATCGCCGCCGTCATGCAGGCCAACCCCGCAGGCGACCCCGACCAATGGCTGCCGCTGGCCTACGACGACGTCGATGCGCGCCTGTGGCCGGTGGCTAAGCGCTCGCTGCTGGCGCATGTAGAGCGCATCCAACTGTTAGCGCAAAGCCAAGCCGGCCAGCCATGAGCGCAGCCCCGGCAGCACGGCCCGGCCAAGCCGCGGGTGGCGGCGACCCAGGCGATGGCGAGCGCCTGTCTAAGCGCGTCGCGCAGATGCTGGGTTGCTCGCGCCGCGAAGCCGAGCAAACCATCGAAGGCGGCTGGGTGCGGGTGGACGGCAAAGTGGTGGAAATCCCGCAGCAAAGGGTGCTGACGCAGACGGTGACTGTGGACCCGGATGCCAGTTTGATGGCGCTGGGCGAAGTGACAATGATCTTGCATAAACCACCCAATGTGCTCGATGCCGTACCAGACCTTGCAGGCCCAGATGCTGCCCCGGCTAGCCCGCCCGCCGGACGCAGACGGCCATCACGTGCACCGGCCATGGTCTCTGCCCGCGAACTGCTGACAGCCGCCAACCACAGCCCGCAGGACGCCAGCGGCCAGCGCCCCTTGCTGCGCCATTTCAAACAGCTGCAGGCCAGCGTGCCGCTGGAAAGCGCAGCCAGCGGATTAGTGGTTTTCACCCAGGACTGGCGCGTGCAGCGCAAACTGCAAGAGGACATGGCGCAGATGGAGCATGAGCTCATGGTGGAGGTGCGTGGCGAAGTAAAACCCGAGGCGCTCATTCCCATCGAGCGTGCGTTGCGCGACCCGCGCCAGCGCTTGCCGGTGGCCAAAATAAGTATCGGCAGTGCCAGCGAAGCCCGCAGCATCCTGCGCCTGGCGGTCAAAGGTGCGCATCCGGGTTTGGCCGCTTTCCTGTGCGAGCTGGCCGGCTTAGAAATCCAAGCCCTGCGCCGCATTCGGGTAGGCCGCGTCAGCCTGGGCGATGTGGCGCCGGGGCAGTGGCGCTATCTGGCACAGTACGAGCGCTTTTAGGGATGCGGCTTTCAGGCCGGATGTACGACCACCAGCCAACCCGTGGCCATGCTTTTGCCGAGGTTGCGGATGCTGTGCTGGCAGTCCACCGCGTAGCGCGCAGTCTCCCCTGTTTGCAGCTTTTGCAGCACCTCCCCGGCCTGCACCTGTAGCGCGCCGCTGTGCACTGTCAGGTGCTCACGGGTTCCCGTTTCATGGGCTTGCGATTCCAGCGCGCCGCCGGGCTGCACGCTTAGCGCATACCACTCAAATTGCCCCGCTAGCTCAATCGGTCCCAGGATGCGCAGCTCACACAGGCCGTCCGGGCTGCGCAGCGCCGGCGTGGCGTGGGCGGGCACCAGGGCGATCGCCGGGGCTTGGGGCGCGGGGGTTTGGTGTAGCAAGTCGGCCAGCGGCACGCCTAGCGCATTGGCCAGGCGCCAGACCACGGCGACCGTCGGGTTGGCCTGGGCGCGCTCGATTTGCGAGAGCATAGATTTGGACACGCCGGCCAGGCGCGACAACTCGTCCAGGGACAGCGCGCGCGCCTGGCGCAGCGCAGCCAGCGTGTCCCCCACGCGGGGTGGCTCGGCCGGGAGCGGGCTGCGCGCGGGTGCGCTTGTGGTTTTTGCACTACGGGGGACCATCACATTCCTTTATATCGAAATATGTTCGATATACTGCACAAATAGCAATATCACAGAACACAGTGGATTCAATTGTCCACCAACCGGCCCCACCCACCAGGGAAAAGGAAACGCCCCATGGCAAACAGCAGCGATTTTTACCAACACCTAGCGTGTGAATTGGCCGGTATCGAAGAGGCCGGTCTGTTCAAACAAGAGCGCGTGCTGGGCAGCGCGCAAGGCGCGCATATCCACACTTTGGGTGCCGACGGCCAAAGGCGCGAAGTGATCAATTTATGCGCGAACAATTATTTGGGCCTGTCAGCCCAGCCGCAGGTGCTCGCCGCTGCGCATGCGGCGCTGGACAGCCATGGCTATGGCCTAAGTTCAGTCCGTTTTATCTGCGGCACGCAAGACTTGCACAAAACCCTAGAGGCGCGCCTGTCGACCTTTTTGGGCACCGAGGATACGATTTTGTACGCCGCCGCGTTTGACGCGAACGGCGGTTTGTTTGAGCCGCTGCTCAGCGAGCAAGACGCCATCATCAGCGACGAGCTCAACCACGCCTCCATCATCGACGGCATTCGCTTGTGCAAAGCCCAGCGCTGGCGTTACCGGCACAACGATATGGCCGATCTGGAGCGCTGCCTGCAAGAGGCGGCCAAGGCCGGTGTGCGCCACACCTTGGTGTTTACCGATGGCGTGTTTTCCATGGACGGCACGATTGCGCAGCTTGATGTGATGCGCCGCTTGTGCGACCAGTATGGCGCTTTATTGGGCGTGGACGAATGCCATGCCACCGGCTTTGTGGGCGCCAGCGGGCGCGGCACGCCGCAGTACCGCGGCGTGTTCGGCAAAGTGGACATCATCACCGGCACCTTGGGCAAAGCCTTAGGCGGCGCCAGCGGCGGTTTTACCAGCGCTCGCAAAGAAGTTATTGCCCTGCTGCGCCAGCGCTCGCGGCCGTATTTGTTTTCCAACACCTTGGCACCGGTGATTGCCGGTGCCTCGATTGCCGTGCTCGATCTGCTCGAAGCCAGCACCGCCTTGCGCGACACCTTGGCCGACAACACACGCTTTTTCCGCAGCGCATTGGGCGATGCTGGTTTCGCACTCCCGCCGGGCGAGCACCCCATCATCCCGGTGATGGTGGGCGACGCAGTGCTAGCCCAGCGCATGGCGGCGCGCTTGTTGGAGCTGGGCGTGTACGTGGTGGGCTTTTTCTTCCCTGTGGTGCCGCGTGGCAAAGCGCGCATCCGGGTGCAGATCAGCGCGGTACACAGCCGCGCTGATTTAGCGTTTGCGGCCGCCGCTTTTGCGCAAGCGGGCCGCGAACTGGGCATTCTGGGCTAAGGAGCTGCAGCATGAACCCGCGCATCCTCATCATTGGCGCCAATGGCCAGATTGGCTCTGACTTAGGCCACGCATTGGCCGCTCGCCATGGCGCAGGCGCCGTCGTGCTGAGCGACATTGCCGCGCCACCTGCTGGCGTGCCTGCGGGCATGACGCACCACATCCTAGACGCCACAGACGCCGACGCTTTGCAGCGCCTGGTAGTGCAGCAAGGCGTCACGCAGATTTACCTCTTGGCCGCTGCCTTGTCTGCGCGCGGTGAGCAGCACCCAGCCTGGGCCTGGGACCTGAATATGCGCAGCTTGCTCAATGTGTTGGAGCTGGCGCGCCAGGTCCGCTTACCGGTGTTTTGGCCCAGCTCGATTGCGGCCTTCGGGCCGGGCAGCCCCAAGGCGCATACCCCGCAGCACTGCGTCATGGACCCGGGCACGGTCTATGGCATCTCCAAGCTGGCCGGCGAGGGCTGGTGCGCCTGGTACCACCGGGTACACGGCGTGGACGTGCGCAGCCTGCGCTACCCGGGCCTGATCAGCTGGAAAACTGCCCCCGGCGGCGGCACCACAGACTACGCCATCGAGATATTCCACGCCGCTTTGCGCCAGGGCCACTACACCAGTTTTTTGGCGCCGCATACGGCGCTGCCCATGATGTACATGCCCGACGCCATTCGCGCAACGCTGGAACTGATGGACGCGCCCGCGCACTGCGTCCAGGAGCGCCGCAGCTACAACCTGGCCGCGCTGAGCTTTACGCCGGCACAGCTGGCCGAGGCGATTGCGCGCCAAGTGCCAGGCTTTAGCGTGGACTACGCGCCGGACTACCGCCAGGCGATTGCCGACAGCTGGCCGCAGTCCATAGAAGACAGTGTGGCCCGGGCCGATTGGGGCTGGGCGCCGCAATTTGACCTGGACGCCATGGTCGCCGATATGTTGGCGCATCTGCGCCCGCAGGTGCAAGCGCACGAAGCTTTGGCCGCCTGAGGCGCGAAAAAAGTGTGAAGCCCACCGATAGGCCGGATTCTGCGTACTAGCTCTTGAGCTGCTTCATCCCGGTGGCCCAGTCTTCGAGGTGGTGCACGCGCACGATCTGACCGTGTTCAATCTCGTGGATGTCGGTGGTGTCGATCCTGAACGACTTGCTGCCGTTCAACTCCATGCCCATGAAATTGCCTTTGGGTGAGCCGCTAGCCACTGCGCGCACCACGACCTTTTTGCCATCGGTGCCGATCACCAGGTCCTGGGTTGCCCATACCAAATCGGGGATCAGCTTCCAAAAGCCAGCAACTTGCTGGATGAGTGTGGCTTTGTCTTTGGTGCCTTGGCTGTTGATGGACTGAAAGCTTGGGGCCAGAATTTTTTCCAGCACAGCGCTTGAGGTGGTCTCGGTATTGACCGTAAGGGCCTGTTTGTAGAACGGGCCAACGATGGCTTGTACTTCGTCTTTGGTCATCCCTGATGGCCAGTTCAAATTCCCCCACCCGTGGCCACCCCAAATTCCCCCGGG
>JBBAPY010000038.1:0-16309 GCA_040400635.1 Rhodoferax sp. | reverse complement strand
GGGCGCCTCGGCCCCAAGCGCGCCCGCCCAAGCCTTGGCGGTCCCCATGGGAACGGGTGCGGGGGAGCACGGTGCCAACAGCCCATTTGCACCCTTGCAGCCGCGCGCGGATGTCGTGCCCTGGTCGGTACTGACCGACGTCAAAACCAAAACGGTGAAGAGCCGAATCTTGCCCATTTTTGGATCTGCGCAACAAGGCTTGAACCAGAAAACCCAGCGTATCCAAGGCTTCATGATGCCACTGGACCCCGGCGAGAAGCAGCGTCACTTTTTGGTCAGCTCGGTTCCTTTGACTTGCGCCTTTTGCCTGCCCGGCGGACCTGAAAGCATGGTCGAAGTGACCACCAAAACGCCGGTGCGCTATTCCATGGAGCCGGTGGTAGTAGAGGGAAAATTCGCCGTGCTGGCCGATGACCCCTATGGCATATACTACCGTATGACGGACGCGGTGGCGGTTAAATAAAGCCTTAGCGAAACAGCGCCGCCCGCAGTGTGCGCCACAGTCGCCATAGGCGCAGCGCTTTGATGCTCCAAGTGCGGGTTTTCCCAAACAGCAGGCTTGCTACGGCCAAGGCCCATAGCGCATTGCGCGGCAGGGCTTTGTTCATCCAAAGCATGCTGTGCTGCGCTTGCTCCAGGGGAGCTAGCACCGTAGCTATTTGGTGCCTGGCGCGCTGGCGCAGCATGGCGCTTTGCGCACGCAGCGCGTGTTGCCGCTCTAGAAGTTGCGCATCGCGCGAAATAGCCGGTGCTGCCATGGCCGCTTAGTCCTTGGAGCGGTCGCGTTGCAGTTCGGCCAGGCTGTGCTCAAACAGGCCCGCGGGTGCGCTTAACTTTTGCTTGGCGCGGTACAGCAAATACGCTCCTGCAGCGCCAAACAGCAAGGCCAGTGCGCAAGCAGCGACCAGGCGGTAGCTGTCCCAAAAAATTAGCAAGACCAAGACGCTGAGCATTACCAAGGCCAGTGCAATGCATACCAAGGCCACAGCGGCGAGCACCAGCGCCGCAAACACCCTTCGCTTTTCCTGCTCCAGCTCGGTGCCCAGCAACTCCAGCCGCACCTGCACGGTTTCCAAGAGCGTGGCCAGCAACTGGCGCACGCTGGCAAGAAATCCGGCGCCTGGCAATTCGCTCACGTGCGCCTATGCTTAGCGACGGCTAATTAGCAGGCCGATGACCAGGCCGGCCGCAGCGGCGATACCCAGCGATTTCCAAGGGTGGTCTTGCACAAAAGCCTCGGTGGCCTGGGCTGCTTCTTTGGTGCTTTGGATCGCTGCGTCTTTGAGGTCCTGCAGTTCTTGGGTGGCCCGGTGCAAGCGCTCTTGTACGCGTGCGCGCACGTGAGCAGCTTCGTCACCTACTTCGTGCGCGGTCATACGCAACAATGCCTCGGCGTCTTTGATGGTGAGTTCAATGTCCTGCATGACACGGGCTCTTTGGGCTGCACTGTCGGTACGCATGGGGTCCTTCTTACTAAACAATCGGTAAGACGCTTACTGTAAAGGCAATGGTTTTCAGCGGTATTGATGCGGGTCAATCAATTGCTGGCTTTACTTATGGGCGCATTTGGTAATCAAGAATAGCACCAGGACCCAAGCGACGGGGCCTACCCACCTGATGCTCTCCAAGCCCGCATCCAATGCATACCCTCAGACGTACCATCGGGTACTGCGCCCAGCGCCGGACGGTATTCACAGCCTACCCAGCCCTCCCAGCCGCATTGGGCGCTCACGGCATCAATGACCTCAAACAGATAGTCGTAGTTCAGCTCGCCGACGGAAGGCTCCTGCCGCTCTGGCACACCCGCGATTTGGATATGGCCGACGCGGCCGCTGGGCAGGTAGTGGCGCAACTTGCTGGCCACATCGCCTTCCATGACCTGGCAGTGGTAAAGATCGAACTGGACTTTCAAGTTGGGCGCGCCCAGGGCCTGCACGATCTGGTGCGCCGCTTCCTGATGGTTCAGAAAATAGCCTGGCATGTCGCGGGCATTGATGGGCTCGATCAGCACATCGATGCCCGCTGGTAGCGCAGCCTCAGCGGCCCAATGCAGATTTCCCTCGTAGGTTTTTTGCAGAACGCCTGCGTCAACGGAAACGGGTGCAATCCCAGCCATCACATGCACTCGCGGGCAGGCGAGCGCTGCTGCGTACTCCAGCGCCTTGGCAAAGCTTTGGCGAAACTCGGCTTCGCGACCGGGCAGGCAGGCCAGGCCGCGCTCGCCGGCATCCCAATCGCCTGGGGGTGCGTTGAAAAGCACTTGCTGCAAGCCATGGTCTTGTAAATGCTGCTGCAGCTTGTGGGCGGAAAACGCATAGGGAAACAAATATTCCACCGCGCTAAAGCCGTCTTGCGCGGCGGCGGCAAACCGGTCCAAAAACGCATGCTCTGGGTAGAGCATGGAAAGATTGGCGGCAAAGCGGGGCATGTGTGCGGCGCCAGAAAACGAAAGCGGTTGCCGCGCCAGCTGTCAGGGCGCCAGGCGCTGGCGCAGCCATGCGCCGCCGAGCCCACCCTCTAGCCGGTATTGCAGCCGGTCGTGTAAGCGGCTTTTGCGCCCCTGCCAAAACTGCCAGTTGTCAGGCCGCAGGCGGTAACCGCCCCAATGCGGCGGGCGCGGCGGGTTCAGCAAAAACTGCGCGGCGTATTTGGCCGCATTGGCCACCAGTACGCCGCGCCCGCTAATCACCTGACTTTGCGGCGAGGCCCAAGCGCCTATGCGTGAATCCAGCGGGCGGCTGGCAAAGTAAGCGTCTGCCTCGCTGTCGCTGACTTTTTCCACCTGGCCTTCGATGCGCACCACGCGCTCTAGCTCCACCCAATGAAATTGCAGCGCGGCAAACGGGTTAGCTGCCAGTTCCTGGCCCTTGCGACTCTCAAAATTGGTGTACCAGACAATGCCTTGCGCGTCATAGCCTTTGATCAGCACCACCCGCGTCGAGGGCCGCAAGTCGCTGCCCACGGTGGCCAGGGTCATGGCATTGGGCTCGGGTACCTGGGCGGAAATAGCCTCTTTCAGCCACTGGTCAAACTGCGCCAGCGGGTCAGAATGGGACGCGCTTTCGTCCAGTTCGGCGCGTTCGTAGCTTTTGCGTAAATCGGCGATGGAGCTCATTGCGGCAGTATACGGAGCCGCTCCTGCGCCCACGCCAAGCGCCCATCCCTTCACTACGACTGCCGCGAACACCGATCTCAGCGGCCAAACCAGCATCGCAAGCTCTCGCACCAACACCCCTATCCGACCTAAAAAACCAAATTGGCTGTTCAAGCGCCCCTTCACCCCGGCGGGGGTGAAGGGGCGGGGGGGGGAAGCGGGGGATAAACCGATATCCCGGTAATTCAGTAACCAGCCCGTAACAAATTACCAATGAAAAGAGACAAACTGCATTACCATCCATCATGTAATTTTGTTACATCTACTGGTTACACCGCCCACCATGCCAATCCATCCCCGTATCCAGTCCGTCACCGACGGCATCATCGCCCGCAGCGCACCCAAGCGCAGCGCCTACCTGGCCCAGGTCGATGCCATGGCCCAGCGACCGCCGGGCGCGCAGCGCATGGGCTGCGCCAATGTGGCGCACGCCTTTGCCGCCATGGAGCCTGCCGACAAGCGCCGTGCCAGCGCCCTGGACAAAGTGCAAGTGATCGGGCATCGCGCGCCCAATATCGCCATCATCAACGCTTACAACGACATGCTCTCGGCCCATGCGCCCTTGCAGCATTACCCCGACATCATCAAACACGAAGCCCGCCAGTGGGGCGCCACCGCGCAGGTCGCCGGTGGCGTGCCCGCGATGTGCGACGGCGTGACCCAGGGCACGGCCGGCATGGAGCTCAGCCTGTTTTCGCGCGACGCGATTGCCATGGCCACTGCGGTGTCGCTCAGCCACGACATGTTTGACTGCGCGCTAATGCTGGGCGTGTGCGACAAGATTGTTCCTGGCCTCTTGATCGGCGCATTGCACTTTGGGCATTTGCCCACTGTGTTTGTGCCGGCCGGACCCATGACTTCGGGCTTGCCCAACAAAGAAAAAGCCCAAGTGCGCGAGCAAGCCGCGCTGGGGCTGGTGGGCCGCGCCGAGCTGCTGCAAGCCGAGTCTGCCGCCTACCACGGCGAAGGCACTTGCACTTTTTACGGTACGGCCAATAGCAACCAGATGCTGCTCGAAGCCATGGGCCTGCATGTGCCGGGCACTGCGTTTGTGAACCCCGGCGCCTCTATGCGCGAGCAACTGACGCGCGAGGCAGCGCGCACCGTGCTGGGCCACAGCGAAGGCACCGCGAGCGTTGTTGCATGCCCCCCGATTGGCCGCGTGGTGGACGAGCGCTGCATCGTCAATGCCATGGTCGCTTTGCTAGCCACCGGCGGCTCGACCAACCACTTGATTCACTGGGTGGCCGTTGCCCGTGCGGCGGGCATCATCATCGACTGGGACGATTTTTCCGCGCTGTCAGATGTAGTGCCCACGCTCACCCGCGTCTATCCCAACGGCAGCGCCGACGTCAACCAATTCCAGGCCGCCGGCGGCCCCGGCTATGTGATCCGCGAACTGTTGGACGCGGGCTTGCTTCACGCCGATGTGCTGACGGTGCGCCCTGGTGGATTGCGTGAATTCACCCGTATTGCGCAGGCGGACGCCCAAGGCGTACTGGCCTGGCGCGAAGCCGGTGCGAGTGGCGACCTGTCGGTCGTGCGGCCAGCGTCCGAGCCCTTCAATGCCAGTGGTGGTTTAAAGCTTTTGCAAGGCAAGCTGGGGCGTAGCGTGATGAAAGTGTCTTCGGTGCCCGAAGAACGCCACATCGTGCAAGCGCCCTGTCGTGTATTTGCATCGCAAGAAGAATTGCACGTCGCCTTTCAGGCTGGCGAATTGGACCGGGACGTGGTCTGCGTGGTGCGCTGGCAAGGGCCGCAAGCCAATGGCATGCCCGAACTGCACAAGCTCACGCCCCCCTTGGCCATCCTACAAAACAAAGGCTATGAAGTGGCCCTGGTGACCGATGGACGCATGAGTGGTGCATCGGGCAATGTGCCCGCCGCCATCCATGTATCGCCCGAGGCCGCAGCCGGGGGACCACTGGCCAAGCTGCAGGACGGCGACGTCATTCGTGTGGACGCGGTCACGGGCAGCCTGGACGTGCTGGTGGACGCAGCACAATGGGAAGCCCGGCCCACCGCCACCATGTCCGCCGCCTTGCAAGCGGCCAATGGTCTGGGCCTGGGGCGCGAGCTGTTTGCCGGCATGCGGCGCAATGCGCTGGCCGCCGAGCAGGGCGCTTGCAGCTGGCTTTAATTTTTGAAGGATAGGACCATGACGCACAGCCCTTTAAGCTCCTTGCAAGTGATGCAAGACGCGCCCGTGATTCCGGTCATCGTACTGAACGATGTGGCCCACGCCGTGCCCATGGCACGCGCCTTGGTGGAGGGCGGCATACGCATGTTGGAAGTGACGCTGCGTACGCCCCAAGCGCTGGCCTGCATCGAAGCCATCGCCAAGGCCGTGCCCGAGGCAGTGGTCGGCGCGGGCACCTTGCGCTCTAAAGCCGATGCGCAGGCCGCGGCCAATGCGGGCGCGCGCTTCGCAGTAAGCCCCGGCTACACCACCGCGCTAGGTGCCGCCTGCCGCGACCTGGGCCTGCCTTTGTTGCCCGGCGTGGCCACCGGCGGCGAAATCATGGCCGCGCAGGAGGACGGTTTTAGCGCGCTGAAGTTTTTCCCCGCCCTTCAAGCGGGCGGCAGCGCCATGCTCAAGGCCTGGAGCGGCCCGTTCTTTGACGTGAAGTTTTGTCCCACGGGAGGCATCAGTCTACAAAACGCCGCCGACTTTTTGGCCCTACCCAATGTGCTGTGCGTAGGCGGATCCTGGTTGGTGCCCGCCGACGCCTTGGCACAGAGAGACTGGGCACGCATCACGACGCTGGCGCGCCAGGCGGTTGCACTGAGGGTGTAGTAGTTTGGCTTCCGGAGGGAAGCGAGCAGCACGTAGCACGGATGGGACAGGTGAAGCTGCCCTCCATGCAATCAAATACTGATTGCATTTTTTGGTGTGATTGCTATAATTGCAAGCATGAACAGCAAGCACTCCAAGACACTTAAGGCCTTGTTTGCAAAGCCAGTGGCAAGCAACATCAGGTTTTCAGATATTGAGGCGCTGATCGTTGGCTTGGGTGGTGAAGTGCGAGAAGGAGACGGATCACGGGTGGCACTGCTGCTCCATGGCGGCGTGAAGCACGCCCACCGGCCCCATCCAAGCAAAGAGGCCAAGCAATACCAGATCAAGGAGATACAAGAATGGCTCACAGCACTAGGGGTAAAAGTATGAGCAGCATGAATTACAAAGGCTATACCGCCCGGATTGAGTTTTCTGAAACAGACGGCGTTTTTTGGGGCAAGGTGCTCGGCCTTGCACCTAGCACCAGCATCAGCTTTGAGGGAGAAACGGTGGCGCAGTTGACGCAAGACTTCCACAACGCGGTTGATTTCTATATTGCAGACTGTGCAAAAAGCGGCAAAGAGGCATTGAAGCCCGCCAGTGGCAAGCTGATGCTGCGGGTGGCGCCCGAGGTGCACACGGCTGCTCTGATCGCCGCCCAGGCCCATGGATTGAGCCTTAATCAGTGGGCGGCTGGCGTGTTGCAGGCGGCGGCTCGTGGGTGATACGCAGTCAGGCTGCTTGTGCGATGCCGCGGACCACGGCCATGCTGACGCCCATCGCCAAGCCTGCCAGCAAACCCGGCGTTCACGCCCGTGTGTTGGCTCTCATGGCTACCCCCAGTGCGCCAAAGTTAGACGTCATGGTGGCGTTGCAAGAGGGTCGCAAGTGAAGGTCGTTGTGGATAACTCCGTGGCGATGCGATGGTTGTTTACAGACGGCTCAGAGGCGGATCGACACTACGCCAGCGAGGTGGCGGCCATGGCCTACTTGGCGCCTAACGTGAATCCGCTTAGTGGTGCAATGATTGCACTATACTCGTGCCTATGCCGACCTTGCAGCGTTTTTCCGATTGCCGTGTCTTGATCTACCTTGGCGACCATCCGCCCCCGCATGTGCATGTTGTCAAGAGCGATGGTCGAGACGCCATAGTGGAGATTGAAACCCTGCGCGTAATCGGTAAATTAGCAAGCCGGGAGATGCGCGAAGCGCTGCAGTGGATGGCGACGAAAAAGGCCTTTCTATTGAACGAGTGGACGAGGTACAACCCATGAGCGAATTTTTTTCACCCAAAATTCAATCGGTAAGCGCATTGACGCCGTATCGCTTGCGTACCAGATGGAGTACGGGCGAAATTTTGGAAGTGGACATCGCCCATTTGATGGACAAGCCAGCCTTTGCAGAAATTAAAAAGTCTGATGTCTTTGCAAAGGTACACACCGACGGCTTGAGCATTGAGTGGTTTGACACCGAGCTCGGCCCGGATAATGTGTATGCCTGGGCCAAAGAGCAGGCCGATGAGGTCAGCCATGAAATGTTTGGCGCTTGGATGCTGCGTAATAAGTTGTCACTCTCTGGCGCAGCGGACGCCTTGGGAATCAGCCGCCGGATGGTCAGCTACTACCGAACCGCGAGCAAGGCGATTCCCAGAGCCATTTGGCTTGCCTGCCTGGGATGGGAAGTTACCCGACCAAGTTTAAAAACTTTGCCACATCGACTCCCGTCCGCAAAGGATTACGCGCGGGCGCATGCCTAGCCACATTTCGCAAATCTCCTTTCCGGAAAAAGACAATGTTCCTATGCAATTAGAGTCCGAACGGTTGCGGTTCCGTGAATTGCAGGCTTCAGATGCCGATAGCATGTTCGCGCTCCATTCCGATCCGCAGGTGCTCAGGTATGTGGGCGAAAAACCGATAAGGCATGTTGACCAAGTGCGTGAAATCATCGAAGACATCAGGCGCCAATACCAGGAATTTGGCGTTGGGCGCATGGCAACACTTCTAAAAAATACCAATGAGTTCATCGGCTGGGCAGGATTGAAGTACATCGCAGAAATCAACGGACGCAAAGACAATTACGACCTGGGTTATCGCTTCTTGCGGCGCCATTGGGGTAAGGGCTATGGCACGGAGTCCGCTAAAGCATTCGTAGCGTTTGGCTTTAATGAAATGCAGCTCGCCCGCATTAGCGGGTATGCCGATGTTGCGCATCCTGCGTCAATAAACATCCTTGAAAAGTGCGGACTGCAATTCACCAATACATTCACACATGATGGTGATTTGTGTGCGTGGTATGAAATCGAGAACCCAGCCTTCCAGTTCAAGCGGCATCGATAAGGACAATTTGGCGCTTTGGCCTCGATTCGTCAACGGGATAACTGCATTCACAGTACCCGCGCAATCCGCAAACCGTCGAGCACCGCTGCATGCGTATTGCGCGCCGCCACCGCATCGCCGATGCGAAACAACTGATACGCTCCTGCCGGGTTGGGTCGCAAGATTTGGGGTTGCAGCGCCGTTAGCGCCGCGTAGTCCGCCGCGCCCAGGTTACTGGAATGTGGTTTGAGCGCAAAGTACAGGTCGTCCAGCGGCAGCGTGCCGTGGTTCACGATCACCTGGTCCACGATACGTTCTTTGCGCACGCCGCCGTAGTCGCTACCGAGCACCGCCTTCAGGCCTTCAGCGCATCGCTCCACCGACAGCAGCCGGAAGGTGACGGTAAAGGTGACGTCGAGTTGTTGCAGGCTGCGCATATAGGGCACCAGGTTCATGGCCATGACCTCGGGCGCAAAGCTGCGGTCCGGCGTCATGATTTCCAGCCGCGCGCCGTTCTTGGCAATGGTTTCAGCGGCTTGCAGCGCAGGGTGGTCGCCGGCGTCGTCAAAGAGCAGCACGTTCTTGCCCGGCGCTACCTCGCCGCTCAGGATGTCCCAGGTGGAGGCCACCAATTCGTTTCCGCTGTGCAGCACCTCGGTATGCGGCATGCCACCGGTGGCGATGATGACCACGTCCGGGTTTTCGGCCAGCACCGTGGCTTCGTCGGCTAGCGTATTGAAGCGAAATTGCACGCCGTGCTCTTCGCAGCGCGCCATACGCCAGTCGATGATGCTAAGCATCTCGCGTCGGCGTGGGCTGACTGCCGTCAGGCGGATTTGCCCCCCAGGCTTGGGCGCCGCTTCCAACACTGTTACCGCATGTCCGCGCTCGGCACTGACGCGCGCAGCCTCTAGGCCCGCAGGCCCGGCCCCAACGATTAGCACTTTGCGCTTTGCGGATGCAGGCTCAATGGCATGCGGCAAGGTCAGTTCGCGTCCAGTGGACGGGTTGTGGATGCAATAGGCTTCGCCTCCGGCATAAATGCGGTCCAGGCAAAAATTGCCCCCTACGCAAGGGCGTATGGTGTCTTCGCGGCCTTCGATGATTTTGCGCATGATGTGCGGGTCTGCCATGTGCGCCCGCGTCATGCCCACCATATCCAGCTTGCCGCTGGCAATCGCGTGGCGCGCGGTGTTCACGTCTTGAATCTTGGCTGCGTGAAAGATGGGAACATTCACGTGCTCGCGCAAGCTACCGGCAAAGTCCAGGTGCGGCGCGCTGGCCATGCCTTGCACCGGTATCACATCAGTGAGGCCGGCGTCGGTATCGATATGGCCGCGAATGATATTCAAAAAATCCACCATGCCGGAGTTGGCCAGGTAGCGTGCAATGCCAATACCTTCCTCGGCGCTTATGCCGCCGGGCCGCACTTCGTCGGCCACGCCGCGCACGCCCAAAATGAACTCTGGCCCCACCCGCTTGCGGATGGCGCGCACCACTTCCATGGCAAAGCGCACGCGGTTTTCTAAAACGCCGCCAAAAGGTGCGTCCAGCGTGTTGGTGGAGGGCGACCAAAACTGGTCGATCAAATGCCCGTAGGCCTCCAGCTCCAGGCCATCGACTCCGGCTGCGTGCATGCGTTCAGCAGCATCGGCATAGTCGCTGATGATGCGGTCTATGTCCCAGTCTTCCATCTTTTTGGGGAAGGCGCGGTGCGAGGCCTCGCGCGCGTGCGAGGGGGATACCACCGGCAGCCAGTCGGCCTTGGACCAGCTGGTGCGCCGGCCCAGGTGGGTAATTTGAATCATCACCGCTGCGCCGTGTTCGTGGCAGGCATCGGTGAGGTCGCGCATCCAGGGCACGACTTCGTCTTTGTAGGCCAGGATGTTGTTAAACACCGGCGGGCTGTCGCGCGAGACCGCTGCCGAACCGGCGGTCATCGTCAGCGCAATACCGGCCTTGGCGCGCTCCACATGGTAGGCGCGGTACTTGGCCTTTGGCATGCCGTCCTCGGGGTAGGCCGGCTCGTGCGAGGTAATCATCAGCCGGTTTTTCAGGCGCAAATGCTTGAGCTGAAAAGGCTGGAGCAAGGGGTCTTTGGAGGCGGTGCTGGTCATGGCATGCTCGGTTTGGAGAACGTTAAAGGATTAGTACCACTGGTCCGGCATAGACGCTTTGGTGCGGTCCATAAAGTCGCGCAGGGCTTCGTCCACCGATACATCCATGGGCGGCGCCACGTATTCGGCCAGCGACTGCTTCCATCGTTTGTTGGCGCGGGTGGCAGCATCGCTCTGGCCCGCTTCGGTCCAGGTTTCAAACGGTGTGTCGTCGGAAATGCTGGAGTCAAAAAACGCGGTGGTGTAGTTGGCCATCGTGTGTGCGCTGCCCAGGTAATGGCCGCCGGGCGTCACGTCTTGGAAGGCGCCCATTGCTAAGGTGTTTTCGTCAACGGTGACGCCGTTCACATAGCTGTGCAGCGCGCCGCAAAAGTCGGCGTCCATCATAAATTTTTCATAGCTCATGGACAAGAGTCCGTCCAAAAATCCAGCGGCATGCAAGATGAAATTGGCCCCGCAATGGATGGCCGAGAGCATAGACATCACGCTCTCTTGCATGGCCTGGCCGTCGGGCAGTTTGGAGGTGGTGAAAGAGCCGGCGCAGCGCAGCGGCAAATTTAAGCGGCGCGCCAACTGGCCCACCACCATCGAGCCTATGGCCGGCTCGGGCGTACCAAAGGTGGGCGAGCCCGAACGCAGCGACATGCTGGATAAAAAGTTGCCGTAAATCACCGGCGCGCCGGGGCGCTCCAACTGCGTGAGCGCGCAGCCGACTATGGTCTCAGCATGCGCTTGGGCTATCGCACCGGCATTGGTCACCGGCCCCATGGCGCCGCCCAAGATAAAGGGCACGATCACCGCCGCCTGGTTGGCGCGCGCATAGGCGCGGGCCGACTTGGTCATGGTGCCGTCCCACAGCAAAGGCGAATTCACATTCACATTGCCCAGCACGACGCAGTTTTCATCGACAAACTTCTCGCCAAACAGGATGCGGCTCATGGCAATCGAGTCCTCGGCACGCTGCTCGGAAGTGATGGAGCCCATATAGGCTTTGTCCGAATAGCGCATGTGCGCATACACCATGTCCAGATGCCGCTTGTTTACGGGTACATCGGTGGGCTCGCAGACGGTGCCGCCGCTGTGGTGCAGCCAGGGGCTGCTGTAGGCCAGCTTGATAAAGTTTTGAAAATCTTCGATGGTGCCGTAGCGCCGCCCCCGGTCTAAGTCCATCACAAAGGGCGAGCCATAGGCCGGCGAGAAAACGATGTTTTTGCCGCCAATGGGCACGCTATGCGCTGGGTTGCGCGCATGCTGGGTGAACTGGGCCGGCGCGGTTTTGAGCACCTCTTGCAAATGCCCCGGCTCAAAGCGCACCCGCATGCCATCGACCTTGGCACCGGATTTTTTGAACAGCGCCAGCGCCTCATCGTCATCGCGGATGTCCAGGCCGATCTCGGCCAGGATGCGGTCGGCCGTGGCCTCGATTTGGAGCAGGCTTTCTTCGCCCAGCACCTCGTAGGTGGGGATCACGCGTTTGATATAAGCCGGGCCCGTGGGCCGGGCGTTAGGGTCGCGCCGTTCCCGTCCACCACTGCGGCGGTTGGCGCGGGCGGGTGGAGCCGCGATGGTGTCGGGCCGGTCTTGGGTATCAGATTCACTCATGCCATTGATCTCCAGATATGCTGCTTTTCGAGCAAGGTGTTGCTGATAATAGAGTGAAAATGTAGTTTTGTGACCTGATGAGCCACTCATCCAATCCATTCATTTAATCGATGCAAAAGCGCTTTGACCAACCTGCCATGGGCAACCTGATCACCTTCGAGGCGGCAGCCCGGACCGGCAGCTTCACCAAGGCCGCACAAGAACTGGCTGTCGGGCAACCCGCGGTGAGCCACGCGATCCGCTTACTAGAGGACGACTTGGGTGTGGTGCTGTTTGCCCGCCGCCATAAGGGTGTGGAACTCACCGAGGCCGGTCGCTACCTGCTTGAACAGGTGGCCTTGGGCTTGACCCTGATGGACCAGGCTTTGCGTGAAGTGCGCGCCATGACGCTGGGGCACCAAGTCACATTGGCGGTGTCCACTGCCACCGCCACTTGGTGGCTGATGCCACGGATTGCCCGCTTTAAGCAGCAGCATCCGGGTATTGAGTTGCGTTGTATTACCACCGATATCGACCTGGACTTGGAGCGCGAGCGCATTGACCTGGCCATCACGCTGGGCAGTGGCGAGTTTGCGCAACATGCGCGTTGGCGCTTTGTGGACGAGGAGGTGTTTGCCGTGTGCAGCCCGGCTTTCTTGGCTTTGCATCCCCAGTTGCAAACGCCTCAGGATGTGGCCAACAGCACTTTGCTGCATTTGGAAGAGCGCTACCGCCCGCGACTGGATTGGTCTTTGTGGCTTGCGCGCTTTGGCGTCAGCGCAGCACGTGCCGCTAAAGCGCTGACCTTCAATGACTATTCCATAGTGTTGCAAGCGGCTTTGGAGGGTCAGGGCTTGGCGCTGGGCTGGCGCCATATCGTGGAGCCCTTGATCGCGCAGGGACGTTTGGTGCGTCCTATTGCGCAGACCGTGACCACCGACCAGCCCATGTACATCGTGGCTTCCCGCGCCGGACGGGCGCGCCACGACGTCATGGCCTTAAAGGACTGGCTGGTGCATGAGGCGGGCCATGTTGTGGGTGATCTGCCACGCTAACGCCCGCGCAGACCGCACTTGCTCAGCGGCGGCTACCCCCCAAGATACTGCCCAGCACCCCCCGGATGATTTGCCGACCCACTTCGCGGCCAATCGAGCTGGCGGCGCTTTTGATGAGTTGTTCGCCGACGCTGGTGCGTCCGCGTCCGCGTCCGCCGCCCATGAGGTCGCCCAAACCATCCAGCAGGCCGCGCTCGGGCGGTGCTTCAGGTGCGTTGGGGGCAGGCGCCGCCGTGCGGGCCTCTTTGTCGGCTTGCGCTTGCGTGGCCGCCTGGCCCTTGAGCGCTTCAAAGGCCGAGGCGCGGTCTATGGTTTTTTCATAGACGCCGGCAACGATGGACTGGGCTTGCAAATCGGCGCGCTGCTCCGGGCTGACTGGTCCGATTTGGCTGGCCGGGGGCAGCACATAGGCGCGTTCGGTGGGGCTGGGCCTTCCCTTTTCGTCCAGCAGGCTGACCAGGGCTTCGCCTACGCCCAGTTCGGTGATGGCCGCGGCCACGTCCAGTCCCGCATTGCCGCGCATCGTGTCGGCGGCGGCTTTGACGGCTTTTTGGTCGCGCGGGGTGAAGGCGCGCAGCGCGTGTTGCACCCGGTTGCCCAATTGCGCCAGCACGCTGTCAGGGATGTCCAGCGGGTTTTGGGTGACAAAGAAAACGCCAACGCCTTTGCTGCGCACCAGTCGCACCACCAGCTCGATACGTTCGATCAGCACCTTGGGCGCGTCAGCAAACAGCAAATGCGCTTCGTCAAAAAAGAACACCAGTTTGGGCTTATCCAGATCGCCCACCTCGGGCAGGGTTTCGAATAATTCGCTCAGCATCCAGAGTAAAAATGTGGCGTACAGCCGGGGCGCAGCCATCAGTTTGTCGGCGGCCAGGATGTTGACAAAGCCTTTGCCGTCTGCGTCCGTCTGCATGAAGTCGGCGATATTGAGCATGGGTTCGCCGAAAAAACGGCTGCCGCCCTGGGCCTCGATCTGCATCAGCCCCCGCTGGACTGCGCCAATGCTGGCGGCGCTGATATTGCCGTATTCGGTGGTGAAGTCCGACGCGTTATCGCCCACGTGTTGGCACATGGCGCGTAAGTCTTTCATGTCCAGCAGCATCAGTCCCTGGTCATCCGCGATCTTGAAAACCAGTTGCAGCACGCCGGCCTGGGTCTCGTTGAGGTTGAGCATGCGCGCCAGCAACAAGGGCCCCAGATCGCTGATGGTGGCGCGCACCGGGTGGCCTTGTTCGCCAAACACATCCCATAGCGTGGTGGGAAAGGCGCTGGGTGTGCTGGGCTCTAGGCCGCGTTCGGCCAAGACCTTGGCCAGTTTCTCGCTTACTTTGCCCGCTTGGGAAATGCCGCTCAGGTCGCCTTTGACATCGGCCATAAACACCGGCACGCCCATGCTGGAAAAGCCCTCAGCCAGCGTCTGCAATGTGATGGTTTTGCCGGTGCCGGTCGCGCCGGTAATTAGGCCGTGGCGGTTGGCTTTGTCAGGGCGCAAAAAACATTGCGCTGGGTTTTTACCGCGCGGGCCTTGAGCAATCAGGATGCCAGCTTCGTTTGGGGTGGTCATAGTTAGCTCGAAAAGTACAATCCAAGTCTAAGGTTAACGAATTTTTAAAGGATTTCGCGTGGCAGGACATAGCAAATGGGCCAATATTCAGCACCGCAAGGGCCGTCAGGACGAAAAGCGGGGCAAGATTTGGACACGCATCATCCGCGAAATTACCGTAGCCGCCCGTGCCAGCGGGGGCGATTTGGGCATGAACCCGCGTCTGCGCCTGGCCGTCGAGCGCGCCAAAGCAGCCAATATGCCCGCCGACCGCATCAAGTACAACATTGACAAAGCCACCGGCAACCAAGAAGGCGTGAGCTACGAGGAAATCCGCTACGAGGGCTACGGCATTGGGGGCGCAGCTATTCTGATCGACACCATGACCGATAACCGTGTGCGCACCGTGGCCGAGGTGCGCCATGCGCTCAATAAGCATGGTGGCAATATGGGCACTGAGGGTTCGGTGGTGTTTCAGTTCAAGCACTGCGGCCAGCTCATTTATGCCCCGGGTACCAGCGAAGACACCGTGATGGAAATTGCTTTGGAGGCGGGTGCCCAAGACGTGCTCAGCCATGAGGATGGCGTCATTGAGGTCTTAACCGCTGTGGGCGATTTTGAAGCGGTGAAAGCCGCGCTTGATGCAGTAGGTCTGGTGTGTGCGGAAGGCGTGGTCACCATGCGCGCGCAAAACGCGGTGGAACTGGGCGGCGACGACGCGGCCCGTATGCAAAAACTGCTCGATGTGCTGGAAGACCTGGACGATGTGCAGGAAATTTTCCATAACGCCGACCTATGAATATTCTGGTTATTGGCGGCGGTGGCCGCGAACACGCGCTGGCCTGGAAGCTGGCCCAGTCGCCCAAAGTACAAATGGTCTATGTGGCCCCTGGCAATGGCGGTACGGCGACGGATATACGCCTGAAGAACCTGCCAATCACCGACATCGTGCAATTACGCCAGTGGGCACAAGAGCACAAGATTGAATTGACGGTGGTTGGACCCGAAGGCCCTTTAGCGGCGGGCGTGGTGGACGAGTTTCGCGCGCATGGGCTGCGCATCTTCGGGCCGACCCAGGCGGCTGCGCAACTGGAAAGCTCCAAAGCCTTTTCCAAATCTTTTATGGCGCGCCATGGCATTCCTACGGCGCGTTTTGAGGTGTTTACCGATACCGTGGCGGCACATGCGTATGTGGAGCGCATGGGCGCACCTATTGTGGTCAAGGCCGATGGGCTGGCTGCCGGCAAGGGCGTTGTGGTTGCGGCCAGTCTGGCCCAGGCGCATGAAGCGGTGGACTACATGCTCAGCGGCAATCCTTTTGCTAGTGCGCAAGAGGGCCAAGCCCGGGTGGTGATCGAAGAATTTTTGCAAGGCGAGGAAGCCAGCTTTATCGTGCTGTGCGATGGCCGCAATGTGCTGGCTCTGGCCAGCAGCCAAGACCACAAGCGTTTGCAGGATGGCGACCAGGGCCCCAATACCGGTGGCATGGGGGCCTACTCCCCTGCGCCGGTGGTCACACCAAAGGTGCACGCACGGGCTATGCAGGAAGTGATTTGGCCCACGATACGCGGCATGGAAAAGGACGGAATTCCCTTCACCGGTTTTTTGTACGCCGGCCTGATGGTCAGCCCCGATGGCACGGTGAAAACCCTGGAATTTAACTGCCGCATGGGCGACCCCGAAACCCAGCCCATCATGGCGCGCCTGAAAACCGATCTGGTCGATGTGCTCTGGGCCGCCACCGATAGCGGCCAGGGCTTGG
>JBBAPY010000037.1:0-16354 GCA_040400635.1 Rhodoferax sp. | reverse complement strand
TGAAACTCGTGCAACAAATCCGTCACCGTCCGAGCTTGTTCCAACTCGGCGCCAGTGGCCGCGCCGTCTTCGCAGTCCAGTGTCACGTCAAAAACGCAAACGCCCATTTCTTGGGTGAGCTGGGCTTGCAATTGCAAACTCTTGCGCATACGCGCCGGCACCCCGCTGTAATGGTCGCACACCGGCAAAGCATGCATGCCGGCCTGAGGACCTAAGAGGATGTGGCGGGGGTGGGACATCGTCCATGCACGCGGCTGTCGGCACCGCAAAGGGCGCGCCAGCGCGAAAGTGGCTTAGAGCAAATGGCCTACGCCGGCTTGCTCGTCTTGCAATTCCTTGAGCGTTTTATTGATGCACTCCTGGCTGAAAGCATCGACCGGCAGGTCTTGCACCACTTGGTAGTTGCCGCCTTCGCAGGTCACGGCAAAACCAAACATGGTGTCTTTGGGGATGCCGTATTGCCCGTCCGACGCAATGCCCATGGTGACCCATTTGCCCTGGGTGCCCAGGGCCCAGTCGCGCATGTGGTCGATCGCGGCATTGGCGGCGGAAGCGGCAGACGACACGCCGCGCGCAGCGATGATGGCTGCGCCACGCTTGCCCACGGTGGGCAAAAAGGTATTGGCGTTCCAGTCATGGTCGTTGATCATGTCTTTAACGCTGTGGCCGGCCACTTTGGCGAAGCGGTAGTCGGCATACATGGTGGGCGAATGGTTGCCCCAGACCACCATGTTTTCGATATCGGCCACGGCTTTGCCGGTTTTGGCGGCCAGTTGGCTGAGCGCACGGTTGTGGTCCAGACGTAGCATGGCAGTGAAATTTTTGCGCGGCAGATCGGGCGCGCTTTTCATGGCGATATAGGCATTGGTGTTGGCCGGGTTGCCCACCACCAGCACGCGCACATCGCGGCTGGCAACGGCGTTGAGCGCTTTGCCCTGCGCAGTAAAGATTTCAGCATTGACCGCTAGCAACTCTGCGCGCTCCATGCCGGGGCCGCGCGGACGCGATCCGATCAAGAGTGCGTAATCCACATCTTTGAAGGCCGTCATCGGATCGCTATGGGCCTCCATACCAACGAGTAGCGGGAACGCGCAATCTTCCAACTCCATCATCACACCCTGCAAGGCTTGCTGGGCTTTTTCCATCGGGACTTCCAGCAGACTCAGCACCACCGGCTGGTCCTTGCCCAGCATTTCGCCCGAGGCGATGCGAAACAAAATGGCGTATCCAATTTGGCCTGCGGCACCAGTGACGGCAACGCGAACGGGCTTCTTACTCATAAAAACTCCAGGAAGTGTTGAAAAAATGGGGTAAGCGAGTACTATTTGCTCGCTTTCGGCACGACAAAGCGCGTGCGGCAGCGGCTAAGAGTTTACCCTGATTCCCCAGTGGGGTCAAGATGTCTTATGTCTTATATAAGATATGATTGCGTCCGGCAGCAGGCGCCCCGCCTGCACTCAGTTGAACCACTTCAATGCAAATGGCCCGCACCTCCAGCATCGACGCGCCCGCAGGGCAACCGGTAGCCGACGTACCCGTCGGCCAAGCATTGGTAGCTGCACCAGGAACGCCTGCTTTTAGCCCGCTCTACCAACAAATAAAGGGCTTGCTGCTTCAAAGCCTGCAGTCGGGCGAATGGAAATCGGGCGCATCCATTCCCAGTGAATTGGAGCTTGCTGCGCGCTACCGGGTCAGCCAAGGGACCGTGCGCAAGGCGATTGACGAGATGGCGGTGGAAAACCTGCTGGTCAGGCGCCAGGGCAAGGGGACTTTTGTCGCCACCCACGCAGAGCAACAAGTGCAGTACCGGTTTTTGAAGCTGGTACCGGAGAGCGGCGACCGGGCTAGCGAAGGACCGGCACAACGCTCCATCATCGACTGCAGGCGTCTGCGCGCCAGCGCTGACGTTGCGCGGGGCCTCGCGATCCGTTCGGGCGATGCCGTGCTGCAAGTGCGCCGGGTGCTGGCCTTTGGCGGCATCGCTACGATTTTGGAAGACCTATGGTTGCCCGCTGGCCCCTTCAAAGGTCTGACCGCTGAGCGCTTGCGCAGCTATGACGGCCCGATGTACGCCCTGTTTGAGGCTGAATTCGGGGTACGCATGGTGCGTGCCGAAGAAAAAATCCGCGCCGTTCTACCCGATGTAGAGCAATGTGCCTTGCTGGCTGTCCCTGCCGGGACACCGTTTCTCAGCGTCGAGCGCTTGGCCTATACCTACAACGACACGCCCATGGAGCTACGCCAGGGCCTGTACCTCACGGACAAGCACTTTTACCGCAATGAACTGCACTGAAATAAATACGCGCTATGCCGAAGCCTGCAAGCAGACTGTCAGATTGGTGCAGTGCAATAGAATTTGCCCGCGCTGAAGTCCTACCCCGCAACTTCGTGCATCGCTTTACCCCAGGAACCACCATCCATGTCTGCGCCAGTCCCTCCTGCACGATCTCCCCGGCCTGAATTTCGCAATATCCATGCATTCAAGGATTTGCCCAGTTACCGGCTGCCGCTGGCGGGCATCGTGTCCATCCTGCACCGCATCAGCGGCGCGCTGATGTTTTTACTGATGCCCTTCATCATTTGGATGTTTGACACCTCGATTTCCTCAGAAATTTCATTTGCACGCTTCAAAAGTGTTTTTAACCAGGGTGCGGGCCTTCTGCCCGCTTGGGTCGTCAAATTGGTGGCGCTGGCGCTGATTTGGGCGTTTTTGCACCACCTGGTAGCTGGTCTTCGCCATTTGTGGATGGATATGCGCCATGCGGTAAGTAAAGAATTTGGGAAGTCTTCTGCAGTATGGACGCTGGCGCTGAGCATGGGCTTAACGCTGGCTCTTGGCGCCAAACTTTTCGGCCTCTATTAAGCGCCGTCAGCGACTGATTAAGGAATCTTTATGGCAGTGAATTTCGGATCCAGACGCATCGTTACCGGTGCGCACTATGGCCTGCGCGACTGGCTGGCGCAACGCGTGACTGCTTTCTTGATGGCGCTCTTTACGCTGCTGGTCGTGCTGCGCCTGGTTTTTTCGCGTGGCCCGGTGGGCTATGACCTGTGGGCGGGTATTTTTTCCGCCCAGTGGATGAAAACCCTTACCTTCACCGTCATCCTGGCCTTGCTCTACCACGCCTGGGTCGGCATGCGCGATATTTGGATGGATTACATCAAACCGGTCGGCCTGCGCCTGGCCTTGCAAGTGTTTTCTATTGTTTGGTTGGTCGGCTGTGCCGGTTGGGCGATCCAGGTGCTGTGGCGCGTCTGAAGTCCACTTAAAAAGAAGCTAATTCATGTCATATCCAGTTTCCAAGCGTAAATTTGACGTCGTCATCGTAGGCGCCGGCGGCTCGGGCATGCGCGCCTCCTTGCAACTGGCGCGCGCCGGGCTGAATGTCGCCGTGCTTTCCAAAGTATTTCCCACGCGATCGCATACGGTGGCAGCGCAGGGGGGCATTGGCGCTTCCTTGGGCAATATGAACGAGGACAACTGGCACTACCATTTTTACGATACCGTCAAAGGTTCTGACTGGTTGGGCGACCAGGACGCCATCGAGTTCATGTGCCGCGAGGCGCCTAAAGTGGTTTACGACCTGGAGCACATGGGCATGCCTTTTGACCGCAATGCAGACGGCACCATATACCAACGGCCATTCGGTGGGCATACCGCCAACTACGGCGAAAAAGCGGTTGAGCGCGCCTGCGCTGCCGCCGACCGAACCGGCCACGCCATGCTGCATACGCTTTACCAGCAAAACCTCAAGGCCCGCACCAGCTTTTTTGTCGAATGGCTGGCCATGGATCTGGTGCGTGACGCCGAAGGCGCGGTAGTCGGAGTGACGGCGCTGGAGATGGAAACCGGCGATGTGCACATTCTGCAAGCCAAAACCACCTTGCTGGCGACGGGCGGCGCAGGACGTATCTTTGCCGCATCTACCAATGCCTTTATCAACACGGGTGATGGCCTGGGCATGGCGGCGCGCGCCGGCATCCCCTTGGAAGACATGGAGTTCTGGCAATTCCACCCTACCGGCGTCGCAGGTGCAGGTGTGCTGCTGACCGAGGGTTGCCGTGGTGAAGGCGCCATCTTGCGCAATGTGCATGGCGAACGCTTTATGGAGCGCTATGCACCACATTACAAAGATCTGGCCCCTCGCGACTATGTGTCGCGCTGCATGGACCAGGAAATTAAAGAAGGGCGTGGTTGCGGTCCAAACAAGGATTACATCAACCTGGACATGACGCATCTGGGCGCCGAGACCATTCTGAAGCGCCTTCCCTCAGTGCTGGAGATCGGGCACAACTTTGCCAATGTGGACATCACCCGCGAGCCGATTCCGGTGGTACCGACGATCCACTACCAAATGGGCGGCATTCCCACGAATATCCACGGTCAGGTGGTCATGCAGGACGCCAACAACAACAGCCAGCCGGTGCATGGCTTGTATGCCGTGGGCGAATGCTCGTGTGTGAGCGTGCACGGAGCCAATCGCTTAGGCACCAATTCACTGTTGGATTTGCTGGTCTTTGGCCGCGCAGCGGGCAACCATATCGTGGCCACCAACAAAGAGAGCGTTGAGCACAAGGCCCTGCCCTCTGACGCGGCCGATCTGACACTCTCGCGCCTGAACCGACTGGACAACGCGTCGGGCGGCGAGTATGCGCAAGACGTGGCCAACAGCATACGCGCGACCATGCAGCAGCATGCTGGCGTTTTCCGCACCCAGACCAGCATGGACCAAGGGGTTACCAAAGTCGCGGAACTTCGCCAACGCACGCAAGCCATTGGCCTGAAAGACAAGTCGCGCATTTTCAATACCGCACGCATTGAGGCCCTGGAAGTCGAAAACCTGATTGAAGCGGCACAAGCCACCATGGTGTCGGCCGCCGCCCGCCATGAAAGCCGGGGCGCCCATACCGTGAATGAATATGGCGACACGCCGGAACACCCCAATGGCCGAAATGACAGCGACTGGCACAAGCACACCCTGTGGCACAGCGCCAGCAACACCCTTACCTACAAGCCAGTGCAGATGAAACCACTGACGGTTGAGAGTATTCCCTTGCGAACCCGTACGTTCTAAACGCGATAAGGCCGCCTATCCATGTCAAAACACAAATTTTCCATTTACCGCTACGACCCGGACAAGGACGCCAAACCCTATATGCAGGACATTGACGTTGAACTCGACGGCACCGAGCGCATGTTGCTCGATGCGCTGATGAAGCTCAAAGCGGTGGACCCCTCCATCTCTTTTCGCCGCTCCTGCCGCGAAGGCGTGTGCGGATCGGATGCCATGAATATCAATGGGAAAAACGGGCTAGCCTGTCTGACCAATATGCGCACCCTGCCCGGCACGATTGTGCTCAAGCCCCTGCCCGGCCTACCGGTGATTCGCGACCTGATCGTGGACATGACGCAGTTCTTCAAGCAATATAACTCGATCAAGCCCTACCTCATCAACGAGGACCTGCCGCCTGAAAAAGAGCGTCTGCAAAGCCCGCAGGAGCGTGAAGAACTGAACGGCTTGTACGAGTGTATTTTGTGCGCCAGCTGCTCCACCAGTTGCCCGAGCTTCTGGTGGAACCCGGACAAATTTGTGGGTCCGGCCGGACTCTTGCAGGCCTACCGATTTATCGCCGACAGCCGGGACCAGGGCACCGCCGAGCGTCTGGACAATTTGGAAGATCCTTACCGCTTGTTCCGCTGCCATACCATCATGAATTGTGTGGACGTGTGTCCCAAGGGCCTGAACCCGACCAAGGCCATCGGCAAGATCAAAGAAATGATGGTGATGCGGGCAGTCTAAACATGCAAACTGCGGCTCTTGAGTTACCCATTGATACGCGCGCGCTGAGTAAGCTGCGCTGGCGTTGCAGACGCGGGCTGTTGGAAAATGATTTGTTTATCGAGCGTTTTTTCTCGCGCTACGCGCAAACTTTGAACCAGCGCCAGGCCGAGGCCTTGAGCACGCTGATGGACTTGAGCGACAACGATTTACTGGATTTGCTGCTGGGCCGCAAATCGCAAATACCAGGTCTGGAAATGGATTCTGATTGCAGGGAAGTTTTGGTTTTATTAAGAAATACTCATTGAAAGGTGTTGTGATGAAATTAGCGGACAACAAGGCGACTATGTCCTTTACCAACGGCAGTCCCAGCGTGGAACTTCCGGTTTATAGCGGCAGCGTTGGACCCGATGTCATCGACATCCGCAAGCTGTACGGGCAAACCGGTATGTTCACCTATGACCCGGGCTTTTTGTCCACGGCGGCCTGCCAGTCGGCTATCACCTATATCGATGGCGACAAGGGTGAATTGCTTTACCGTGGCTACCCGATTGAGCAATTGGCTACCAATTGCGATTTCATGGAAACTTGCCATCTGCTGCTGTACGGCAACCTGCCCGATGCAGCCGGCAAAGCGGCATTTACCAAGCGTGTCACCCAGCACACTATGGTCAACGAGCAAATGCAGTTTTTCCTGCGTGGATTTCGCCGCGACGCACATCCCATGGCCATCATGACCGGACTGGTCGGAGCCCTCAGCGCCTTCTACCATGACAGCACCGACATCAATAACCCTGGGCATCGCGATATTTCAGCCATCCGCCTGATAGCCAAATTGCCCACCTTGGTCGCCATGGCCTACAAGTACAGCATCGGCCAGCCCTTTATGTACCCTAAAAATGACCTGAGCTACGCCGGCAACTTTTTGCACATGATGTTTGCCACGCCCTGCGAGCCCTACGTGGTCAACCCGGTGATCGAACGCGCTTTAGACCGCATCTTCATCCTGCACGCCGACCATGAGCAAAATGCCTCTACCTCGACCGTGCGCTTGTGCGGCTCGTCCGGTACCAATCCGTTTGCGGCCATTGCAGCGGGTGTGGCCTGCCTTTGGGGCCCGGCCCACGGAGGTGCCAACGAGGCCTGCCTAACTATGCTGGAAGAGATCCAGGCCTCTGGTGGCGTCTCCAAAGTCGGCGAATTCATGGAAAAAGTGAAAGACAAAAATTCTGGCGTCAAGCTGATGGGATTTGGCCACCGGGTCTATAAAAACTACGACCCGCGTGCCAAGCTCATGCAAGAAACCTGTAACGAAGTTCTGGCTGCCTTGGGTCTGGAAAACGACCCTTTGTTCAAACTGGCCAAGGCGCTGGAAAAAATCGCCTTGGAAGACGAATACTTTGTCTCGCGCAAACTCTATCCCAATGTGGATTTCTACTCAGGCATCGTGCAGCGCGCCATCGGTATTCCCGTCAAACTGTTTACCGGAATTTTCGCGCTGGCTCGCACCGTTGGATGGATTGCCCAGCTCAATGAAATGATCGGCGACCCGGAATACAAAATCGGCCGCCCGCGTCAATTGTTCACTGGCTCAGTGCAGCGCGACGTACCGGAAATCGCTCAACGCTAAACCCTTTTCTTCGCCTGCTGCCCGCCCCGCTTTTGCGGGGCGAGCTTTTGGTGCCGCCCGCAATTACCATCGCCACTCTGGTGCTGGGCATGGCGGCATAAAATGCCCGACCGCCAACAAGGAAAAGCCCCATGGGACGCACCCTCTACGACAAAATCTGGGATGAACATGTGGTTCATACCGAAGAAGACGGCACCGCCATCCTCTATATCGACCGCCATTTGGTGCACGAAGTCACCAGCCCCCAAGCCTTTGAAGGCCTGCGCCAGGCTGGCCGCAAAGTCTGGCGCGTCAGTTCCATCGTCGCCACGGCCGACCACAACACCCCGACCACTGGCTGGGAACTGGGCTATGACGGCATTACCGACCCCATCAGCAGAGAGCAAATTACCACGCTCGACGCCAACATTAAAGAGTCAGGCGCGGCAGCATTTTTTCCGTTTTTGTCCAAACGCCAGGGCATCGTGCATGTCATCGGCCCGGAGACGGGCGCAACGCTGCCGGGCATGACGGTGGTTTGTGGCGACAGCCACACCTCTACCCACGGGGCGTTCGGCGCGCTGGCGCACGGCATCGGGACCTCGGAAGTCGAGCATGTCATGGCGACACAAACCCTCTTGGCCAAAAAAGCCAAGAATATGCAGATCAAAGTGGACGGCACCGTCTCCAAAGGCGTGACCGGTAAGGACATCGTTTTAGCCATCATCGGCCACATCGGCACCGCGGGCGGTACGGGCTATACCATCGAGTTCGCGGGCAGCGCTATCCGCGCGCTGAGCATGGAAGGCCGCATGACCTTGTGCAATATGGCGATTGAGGCGGGCGCACGCGCCGGCTTGGTAGCGGTTGACGAAAAAACCATTGACTATGTCAAGGGCCGCCCGCTTTCGCCCTCGGGATTGGAATGGGATCAGGCAGTCGCATACTGGAAAACCCTTCAATCCGATGCGGACGCGCACTTTGACACCGTGGTGGAACTCCGTGCCGCCGACATCTTGCCGCAAGTGACCTGGGGCACATCGCCCGAAATGGTACTGGACATCAATGGCGCAGTGCCCGATCCCGACAAAGAAAAAGACCCCAGCAAGCGCGACGCCATTGAGCGAGCTTTGGTTTACATGGGGCTGCAGCCAGGCAAAGCCTTGAACGATTTATTTGTGGACAAGGTATTTATAGGCTCCTGCACCAACAGCCGCATCGAAGACATGCGCGAAGCCGCTGCCGTGGTGAAACGCATGGGCCAAAAAGTGGCTAAAAACATCAAGCTAGCGATGGTGGTGCCCGGCTCGGGCTTAGTCAAAGAACAGGCCGAGCGCGAAGGTCTGCACGAGATTTTTAAGGCGGCAGGCTTTGAATGGCGCGAACCCGGTTGCTCTATGTGCCTGGCCATGAACGCCGACCGTCTGGAGCCCGGCGAGCGCTGCGCCTCCACCAGCAACCGCAACTTCGAAGGCCGCCAGGGCGCCGGTGGCCGCACCCATCTGGTCAGCCCCGCAATGGCGGCGGCGGCGGCCATCCACGGCCATTTTGTGGACGTGCGTAAGTACCTCTGAAGGAGCCTAGGCAATGCAAAAATTTACCGTACACCAAGGCCTGGTGGCGCCCATGGACCGCGAAAACGTGGATACCGATGCCATTATTCCCAAGCAATTTTTGAAATCTATCAAGAAGACCGGCTTTGGTCCCAACTTGTTTGACGAGTGGCGCTACCTGGACCACGGCGAGCCCGGCCAGGACCCGGCCACGCGCAAACCCAACCCCGACTTTGTGCTCAACCAGCCGCGCTACGCTAGTGCATCGGTGCTCTTGGCACGCAAAAATTTCGGCTGCGGGTCATCGCGCGAGCATGCGCCCTGGGCGCTGGACCAATATGGTTTTCGCGCCATCATTGCGCCCAGCTTTGCCGACATATTTTTCAATAACTGCTTCAAAAACGGCCTCTTGCCCATCGTGCTACCCGATTCGGTAGTGGACAAGTTGTTTAGCGAGGCGCTGGCCTTTCCTGGCTTTACGCTCACCGTCGATTTGGACCGCCAGTGCGTCATACGTCCGCAAGGCGAGGAAATCGCATTTGAAGTGCAGGCCTTCCGTAAGTTTTGCCTGCTCAATGGCTTGGACGATATCGGCCTGACGCTGCGCAACGCCGACAAAATCCGCGCCTTTGAAGCGCAGCGCCTGGCCACCAAGCCCTGGTTAGCGCACACCATGTAAATCCCCATAAGAAAGCAAGTAATGAAAATCGCAATCCTGCCGGGCGACGGCATTGGCACCGAAATTGTGGCCGAGGCCATCAAGGTGCTCCAAGCCCTGGACCTGTCCTTCACCATGGAAAGCGCACCCGTCGGTGGCGCCGCCTATGAATCACACGGGCACCCGCTGCCCGATTCGACTTTGCAGTTGGCCAAAGATTCCGACGCGATTTTGTTCGGAGCTGTGGGCGACTGGAAATACGACACACTGGAACGCCCCCTGCGGCCCGAGCAGGCGATTTTGGGCCTACGCAAACACCTGGGTTTGTTTGCCAATTTCCGCCCCGCAATTTGCTATGAGCAATTGGTCAATGCATCCAGCCTTAAGCCTGAATTGATCTCCGGCCTGGACATCCTGATCATCCGCGAACTGACGGGCGACATATATTTTGGCCAACCGCGCGGACGGCGCACCGCAACCGACGGCCACTTCCCTGGCGCCGAAGAAGCCTTCGATACCATGCGCTACAGCAAACCGGAAATTGAACGCATCGCCCACGTGGCGTTTCAAGCTGCCCGCACCCGCAAAGCCGCGGGCAGCGAAGGCCGCGTCACCAGCGTTGACAAGGCCAATGTGCTGGAGACCTTCCAGTTTTGGAAAGACGTGGTCAGCGAAGTCGGCAAAGAGTACCCCGACATTGCGCTGGACCATATGTATGTGGACAACGCCGCCATGCAACTGGTCAAGCAGCCCAAGCGCTTTGACGTGGTGGTGACCGGCAATATGTTTGGCGACATCCTGAGCGACGAAGCATCGATGCTGACCGGCTCCATCGGCATGCTGCCCTCGGCCAGCCTGAACAGCCGCAATCAGGGTCTGTACGAACCCAGCCACGGCAGCGCACCTGATATCGCGGGCAAGGGCGTAGCCAACCCGCTGGCCACCATCCTGAGCGCCGCCATGATGCTGCGCTTTAGCCTGAAACAGCCCGAAGCCGCGGCCCGCATCGAAAAAGCCGTAGACGCCGTGTTGACGCAAGGTCTGCGTACCCCCGATATCTACAGCCCCGGGACATCCAAGGTCGGTACGTGCGAGATGGGCGATGCGGTGGTGCAAGCTTTGGGCTAAGAGCGGTCCACTAAGGGCTGCACGCCATAGGTCCGCATCGCTGAAGCCGCTTGTGACTGCTCCGTGGTTTCCTCTGCATAGAGCTGGTAACTTGGCGCAAGAATTGGCTCACACTGCGTGACGCGGATAACTATGACACTGCGAATGGGAAAACGCGGGCCTGCCATGGCGGTCAAAGGCTTGACCCATTTTTCATAATCCATGTCCTGGGGGCGAACATTTCGGGCTGTTCCCGAGACCTTAAACCCCTTCTGAATGAAGACGTCTACAAAACTCACGCAAACACGTGGGTTGGCCAAAATATTTCGCACACTGCTTGGCGAGACGATATTGGCGATGAGCAGATGTTCGCTGTCAGGGAAAGCAAATATTTCTTTAGGCGACACATTGGGTTGGCCTTGGGCATCAACCGTTGCAAGCCAACAAAGCATGCCTTTTCCCGCGTAAGCCAGAGTGTCAGGGCTAAGCATAGTTTTCCAGTTCAAAAGTGAATCAGTCGGTAATCGGGGGATGGCGGCATAGCAAATAAGCCTAAACTGCTCTGGGCAACTTTACGCGATTCATTTCTGCATAAATAAGCCAATAGCACCCCCGCCCATCGAACCTGCAAGCCGCTAAGCCGGGGCTCAGCCCAGGAAGTTACAATTCGTTATATGTTTAACGCCCACCGGTTCACCTTGAACTACGCCATGGTCCTTGCGGCCTGTGTAGGTGCGCGCGCAATCATCACCAAAACCACGACCGGCTGACACAGCCCGGTTCGTCGTGCGCCCCCCGGCCAGACGAGCCGGGAAAACAGTCAGGTCACACACTGTTTTTTTGAAAGGGCAAAGCAATGAGTAAGTTAGTAGGATTGGTCGGCTGGCGTGGCATGGTCGGCTCGGTGTTGATGGACCGGATGCAGGCAGAAGGCGACTTTGACCTGATCGAACCCTTGTTTTTTTCCACTTCCAACAGCGGCGGCGCAGCCCCCAGCTTTGCCAAAAACGAAACCACCTTGCAGGACGCCTTCAATCTAGACGCCCTCCAAAGCTGCGACATCATCATTACCGCCCAGGGTGGCGATTACACCACCGAGGTTTACCCCAAACTGCGCGGCCTCGGATGGAAAGGCTATTGGATTGATGCCGCTAAAACTCTGCGCATGAAAGATGATGCGGTCATTATTCTGGACCCGGTAAACCGCCCGGTGATCGATGCCGCACTGACGCGCGGCGTGAAAGACTATATTGGCGGTAATTGCACAGTGAGCTGCATGTTGATGGGCCTAGGTGCCCTGTTCAAAGCCGATTTGGTGGAATGGATGACAGCCACTACCTACCAGGCCGCCAGCGGCGGCGGCGCGCAGCATATGCGCGAATTGCTGACCCAGATGGGAACGCTCAACAGCGCGGTGCGCATCCAATTAGACAATCCTTCCAGCGCGATTTTGGACATCGACCGCCAAATCGCAGCTACCCAGCGCGGACTGAGCGCTGAGGAAACCAAAAACTTCATGGCACCGCTGGCCGGCAGCCTGATTCCCTGGATCGACAGCGACCGGGGCGACGGGACGAGTCTGGAAGAGTGGAAAGGCGGCGCCGAGACCAATAAGATTTTAGGACGCCAAAACCAGCAGGTACCCATCGATAGCATTTGTGTACGCGTAGGGGCTATGCGCTGCCATAGCCAGAGCCTAACCATCAAAATGAAGCGCGATGTGCCCCTGGTCGACATTGAGGATATGCTGAAAAATGACAACGCCTGGGTGCGTTTTGTAGCAAATAACCGCATTGATAGTGTGCGCGAGCTGACTCCTGTAGCAGTAACCGGAACCATGGATATTGCGGTCGGACGGGTACGCAAACTGGCCATGGGGCCGCAGTATCTGGGCGCCTTCACCATCGGCGATCAACTGTTGTGGGGCGCTGCCGAACCGTTGCGACGCATGTTACGCATACTGCTGCAAGCCTAGCCCGGGACCTGCGCGAGCAGTATTTCACTTTTAACCAAAAACCAGAGAGGCTGACAGCACCTGATTCCAACTATTTGTTGCCCAACATTACTAACATTGATATATTTTTGATAATTATCTGGTGGTAAGCATACTTGGGGGTTAAAAATGGGCGGGACGCACTCTTTGACTGTGAATCTGCCGCTGGCCATTTTCTGGCTGAGCGGCGCGCTTTATGCTGGCATTGCCAATGCACTTACGCTGGCGCCCATCGCAGTGCAGTCCTACCTCGGACAAAAGCTGGTGGTGGAGATCGAGGTTTTCAACCTCATGCCCCAGGAAGAGCTAAGCCTTCAAGTGGGCATTTCCAGTCCCAAAATATTTTTTGACCTGAATATGGACTACAGCCAGTCCATCGGCGACGCGCACATCGAATTACTGCGCCGCCCTAATGGAACGCGCTATATCAAGCTGCGCAGCGCGCGCCCTATTGCCGAGCCCTTTGTCGACCTGGTTTTGGAAGTATCTTCCAGTGCCGCCAAGCTCATACGACCCTACCGCCTGATATTGGATCCACCACCACGCAGCGAGAGCCTTGTAGCGACTCCCGATTTAGCAGAGGGCAGCGAGCCCACTGGCAGCTTTGCATTGGACACAACTCCACCCTTAGAAGCTGCGGTCCTAGCGGAGGCAAACACAAGCAGATTGCCAGGTGCACGGACTAAATGGCGTACTGCACAAAGCGTAGCAAAACCGTTGAGTGAGTTGAAAGATTTTCAACAATCAAATGCCTTTACCGCTACCAACACAGCGCCAACACCTGGGCCAAGTTCATCGAAGCCACTGGATAAGGGTGCAGCCATCGGCGCCGATGCTTGGCCCACAGCACCCGCGCCACTCAACGCACCCCTGGCATTTACATCGCAAGCCGCCGCACCTCTAACACCGTTAGACCCGGCAAAAGTAGCTTCCAGTCCCGTCTCCATTGCGGCAGAAACTAGATTTTTTAACTTGGTATTTGAACCAATAGAGGATGCATTGGGCATGCTTCTTATTGCCTTTGGCGCGCTGGGCGGGGGAGCCGCAGCAGTGCTGTGGGTCCGAAAAACCAATAAGCAGAGTGCACCGGCGCAGGCTGCGCCAGGGAATACCGAGGCCCAATGGACTACCCACGCAGTAGGCAACAGCACGGCCCATAGCGGCGAACTAGCGGCTACCATCGCTTCAAACGCATGGATACAGGCGGAGGACGTGGGTTTTGCCGCCGAATTGGATGCGCTAGCCCAGGCGGATGTTTATTTGGCTTACGGCAAAGACCAAGCGGCTGAAGAAATATTACGCGAAGGCTTGCGCCAAGAGCCCCAAAGCGTGACGATTTATATGAAGTTGGCAGGAATCTATGCCGCCCGCCAAGACACCACCAGATTCGCCCTATGCGCCGACCAAGTACAGGCACTAGCGGGACCCCAGAGTGTGTATTGGGCCCAGATGCAATCGCTAAGCCAGTCCATGGAACCGGGCAATCCACACGACCAAAATACCACTGGCATGGGACCGTCAGCCGTGAAGTCCAGCGCCGCGCCCGACTTAGACCCCGTGCTATCCTTTGCCACGGTTGAGGAGGACGCTGCCACAGACGGGAAAGTAAAATTAGCCGAACCCATGTCCATTGACGTGGACGCGCTAGCTCTGGAATTAGCAGCATCACCTGCTGCACAGACGCAAAGCTACTCAGAACAGTTGGAAACCTCCATGGAATTGGCAAAACAATTTATCGAAATCGGCGAACTGCAAGGCGCGCGCAGCATGCTGGACGAAGTCATTGCCAAGGGTTCGGACACGCAGCGCAAATACGCACAAGCCATGATGGCAAAACTCAATTGATGCGCGTTTCGTCGCGCCGTATCGGAGCCTGACGATGCGGATGGTTTTGGGTCTGAGCTACAACGGCTTGCCCTACCAGGGGTGGCAGAGCCAGTCCTCGGGGTTAACCGTGCAGGACCGACTCGAAGCTGCGCTAGCGGCATTCACCGGCGCACGCATTTCCACGCTGTGCGCCGGACGCACCGACGCCGGCGTACACGCACTTATGCAAGTGGTGCACTTTGAAAGCCCGGTTGAGCGCAGCAACCATGCCTGGGTGCGCGGCACCAACAGCAAGTTACCCAGTGATATCGCCGTTGAATGGGCCCTGCGCGCGCCGCCTGATTTTCACTGCCGCGCCAGCGCGCAGAGCCGGCGCTATGCCTATGTGCTGCGCCAGTCCGATGTGCGGCCCACCCTGGAGGCAGGCCGCGTGGGCTGGAGCTTTAGGCAGCTCGATGGCCCCGCTATGCGTCGGGCGGCTGATTACCTGCTGGGCGAACACGATTTCAGCTCCTTTCGCGCCTCGGAATGCCAGGCGCTCTCGCCAGTAAAGAATCTGCTGCGCATTGACATGGTTCAGCGCGGTGCCTATTGGCGCTTTGACTTCGAGGCCAGCGCCTTTTTGCACCACATGATCCGCAACATCATGGGCTCCTTGGTGCGCGTGGGGCAGGGCTTGGAAGCACCTGAATGGATGGATGCGGTCTTGCAGGCGCGCGACCGCAAGCAGGCCGCGCCCACTTTTTCACCGGCAGGACTGTATTTTCTGGGGCCTCGTTATGCGGCCCAGTTTGCCATGCCCGAGCACACCCCCGCGTATGATTGGCTTCCATGAACCCACAGACCACCGTCCAGCGCACCCGTATCAAAGTCTGTGGCCTGACGCGCGAGGAAGACGTGCAGGCCGCAGTGGTAGCGGGCGTGGATGCGATCGGCTTTGTGCTGTACGCCAAAAGCCCTCGGGCCATCAGCGCAGAGCGTGCCGCGCATTTGGCGAAGTTGCTGCCGGCCTTTGTTACGCCGGTTTTGCTGTTTGTCAACCCTGAACTTAGCGATGTCACCGCCGCCTGCGCCGTGCTGCCCACAGCGCTGCTGCAATTGCATGGCGACGAAAGTCCTGAAACCTGCTCAATGCTAGCCGGTGCCGCCAAGCGCCCTTACATACGCGCAGCCCGTATTTCCACCGGACCGGCAGGGGCGGATTTTGACCTCGTAAAATACGCGCTCGATTACTCCCAAGCCCAAGCCATCCTGCTCGACGCCCATGTCGAAGGATTCGGCGGCGGCGGTAAGGCATTCAATTGGTCACTGCTTCCTCCAAGCGTCAACGCTCACCTCGTCTTGAGTGGTGGACTCACTGCTGCAAACGTGGGCGACGGCATCGCCCTGCTACGGCCACGCTGTAAATCGCTGGCCGTGGACGTCAGTTCCGCAGTGGAAGTCGATGCGCCTGGGGGGGGAACCCTCAAGGGCATCAAGGACTCCGAAAAAATGAATCAGTTTGTCGCCGCCGTTCGAGCCGCCGACCAACGCCTTGCAGGATTACATTGAGCATGCTTGACTACCAACAACCCGATCTACGCGGCCATTTCGGCAAATACGGCGGAAGCTTTGTTTCTGAAACGCTAACCCACGCCATCAACGAACTCAAAACCGCCTATGCGCACTACCAGCATGACCCGCAGTTTGTGGCGGAGTTCAAGTCTGAGTTAGCCCACTTTGTAGGGCGACCTTCGCCGGTTTACCATGCCGCCCGCATGAGCCGCGAAATGGGCGGCGCGCAGATTTACCTCAAGCGCGAAGACCTGAACCACACCGGCGCGCACA
>JBBAPY010000036.1:0-16414 GCA_040400635.1 Rhodoferax sp. | reverse complement strand
CGACCAAGCACTGGCCTTGACGACCAAGCAGGCGGTGGCTTTGACCAGTGACCAGATGCTGGCCCTAGAGACGCAAGACTTTGCATCCTTGAGCACCTCGGCGATCCAGGCGCTGGCAACAGCCATTGTGTCTATCCTCAGCAGTGCGGACATCATTGCCTTGACGACGGCGCAGGCGCAAGCGCTGGCTACCCAGCAGGCCTATGCCTTGACGACTTCGCAGGTAGAGAGCTTAGAGACGCGTGATTTGGTGGCCGTGACCACCAACGCGATAGCGGCGCTCTCCAGTGCCCAGATAGTGGCCTTGCGCACGGACCAGGCCTTTGCGCTTGCTACGAAGCAGGCGGTGGCACTGACGAGCGACCAGGTGCAGTCACTGCAGACGCAAGATGTTGAGGCTTTGGGTACAAACAACCTAGCAGCCTTGCTTACTAGTCAGGTGCTAGCCATGACGACTGCGCAATTGGTGGCGCTACGCACTGATCAGTCGCAAGCGCTGGCTACGCAGCAGGTAGTGGCCTTGGGCACCGCGCAAGTGGTGTCGCTGGAGACACAAGACTTTGCATCCCTTAGCACCAACAGCATCGCTGCATTGCTGACGGCGCAGATAGCGGCCTTGACCAGCGATGAGTTGGTGGCCTTGCGCACCGACCAGACATTTGCTTTCATTACGCAACAGGTGGTGGCTTTGGGCACGTCGCAGATTGCAGCTTTGGAGACGGTGGACATCTCGGCCATCAGCACGCGCAGCATTGCTGCACTGGCCACGGCGCAGATATTTGCGATCACCACGGCGCAGGCGCAAAGTCTTGCGACGCAGCAGGTAGTGGCTTTGGGCACCTCGCAGATTGCAGCGCTGGAGACCCCGCAAGACGCGGTAGCGCTTTCGACCAACAGTATTGCCGCCTTGCTGACCAGCCAGGTGGTGGCCTTGACCACGACGCAGGCAGCGTCGTTGACTACTGCCCAGGTCTTTGCCTTGACGACGGCGCAGTTGGTGGGCATGGAGACGCGTGACTTTGCGGCCATTAATACCGCCAGCATTGCCGTCTTGCAGACGGCGCAAGTGGTGGCCTTGACGACGGCGGACGTTATTGCCTTGCGCACCGACCAGGCCGTGGCCTTGACGACGCAGCAAACCTTTGCCTTGACGACAGCCCAACTGGTGGCTATGGAGACGGCTGACTTTGCGGCCATCACCACCGATGACATCGTGGCCTTGCAGACAGCGCAATTGGTAGCTTTGACGACGGCGGACGTTATTGCCTTGCGCACCGACCAGGCCTACGCCTTGGCCACGCAGCAAGTCTTTGCCTTGACGACAGCCCAATTAGTGGCGATGGAGACGGCTGACTTTGCATCGCTGACTACCGCCAACATCGTGGCCTTGCAGACGGCGCAAGTGGTGGCATTGACTACGGCAGAGATCGTGGCCTTTAGCAGTGCGCAGGCACAAAGCTTGGCCACGCAGCAGGTATTTGCCTTGACCACGGCGCAGTTGGTGGCCTTGGAGACGCAAGACTTTGTGGCGCTGTTGACAGCCAACATGGCGGCCTTGCAGACAGCGCAGATAGCGGCGATCGCCACCGTGCAGGCACAAGCTTTGAGCAGTGCGCAGGCGGTATCTTTGCAGACCAAGCAAGTGGCGGCCATAGTGACGGCGGACATTGCGGCCTTGACGACCCTGGTGGTGTCCAGCTTGGGCAGCGACCAGATCGTGGCCTTGCGCACCGACCAGGCCTTGGCCTTGACGACGCAGCAGGCGGTGGCATTGACGACGGCGCAACTGCTGGCGATGGAGACGGCAGACTTTACGGCCTTGAGCACCTCGGCGATAGCGGCCTTGGCGACTTACACGGTATCGGTGTTGAGCAGCGCGGACATCATTGCCTTGAGCACGGCGCAGGCGCAGGCGATCACGACCCAGCAGGCCTATGCATTGACGACAGCGCAAGTGGCGGCGCTGGAGACGCGCGATGCGGCAGCCTTGAGCACCAATAGCGTGGCTGCGTTGCAGACAGCGCAAGTGCTAGCCCTGCGCACCGACCAGGTGCAATTCATGGCTACGCAGCAAGTGCTAGCCATGACGACTGCGCAATTGGTGGCGCTACGCACTGATCAGTCGCAAGCGCTGGCTACGCAGCAGGTAGTGGCCTTGGGCACCGCGCAAGTGGTGTCGCTGGAGACACAAGACTTTGCATCCCTTAGCACCAACAGCATCGCTGCATTGCTGACGGCGCAGATAGCGGCCTTGACCAGCGATGAGTTGGTGGCCTTGCGCACCGACCAGACATTTGCTTTCATTACGCAACAGGTGGTGGCTTTGGGCACGTCGCAGATTGCAGCTTTGGAGACGGTGGACATCTCGGCCATCAGCACGCGCAGCATTGCTGCACTGGCCACGGCGCAGATATTTGCGATCACCACGGCGCAGGCGCAAAGTCTTGCGACGCAGCAGGTAGTGGCTTTGGGCACCTCGCAGATTGCAGCGCTGGAGACCCCGCAAGACGCGGTAGCGCTTTCGACCAACAGTATTGCCGCCTTGCTGACCAGCCAGGTGGTGGCCTTGACCACGACGCAGGCAGCGTCGTTGACTACTGCCCAGGTCTTTGCCTTGACGACGGCGCAGTTGGTGGGCATGGAGACGCGTGACTTTGCGGCCATTAATACCGCCAGCATTGCCGTCTTGCAGACGGCGCAAGTGGTGGCCTTGACGACGGCGGACGTTATTGCCTTGCGCACCGACCAGGCCGTGGCCTTGACGACGCAGCAAACCTTTGCCTTGACGACAGCCCAACTGGTGGCTATGGAGACGGCTGACTTTGCGGCCATCACCACCGATGACATCGTGGCCTTGCAGACAGCGCAATTGGTAGCTTTGACGACGGCGGACGTTATTGCCTTGCGCACCGACCAGGCCTACGCCTTGGCCACGCAGCAAGTCTTTGCCTTGACGACAGCCCAATTAGTGGCGATGGAGACGGCTGACTTTGCATCGCTGACTACCGCCAACATCGTGGCCTTGCAGACGGCGCAAGTGGTGGCATTGACTACGGCAGAGATCGTGGCCTTTAGCAGTGCGCAGGCACAAAGCTTGGCCACGCAGCAGGTATTTGCCTTGACCACGGCGCAGTTGGTGGCCTTGGAGACGCAAGACTTTGTGGCGCTGTTGACAGCCAACATGGCGGCCTTGCAGACAGCGCAGATAGCGGCGATCGCCACCGTGCAGGCACAAGCTTTGAGCAGTGCGCAGGCGGTATCTTTGCAGACCAAGCAAGTGGCGGCCATAGTGACGGCGGACATTGCGGCCTTGACGACCCTGGTGGTGTCCAGCTTGGGCAGCGACCAGATCGTGGCCTTGCGCACCGACCAGGCCTTGGCCTTGACGACGCAGCAGGCGGTGGCATTGACGACGGCGCAACTGCTGGCGATGGAGACGGCAGACTTTACGGCCTTGAGCACCTCGGCGATAGCGGCCTTGGCGACTTACACGGTATCGGTGTTGAGCAGCGCGGACATCATTGCCTTGAGCACGGCGCAGGCGCAGGCGATCACGACCCAGCAGGCCTATGCATTGACGACAGCGCAAGTGGCGGCGCTGGAGACGCGCGATGCGGCAAGCTTGAGCACCAGCAGCCTAGCGGCCTTGACTAGCGATCAGATCGTGGCCTTGCGCACGGACCAGGCGCTGGCCTTGACGACTAAGCAAGTGGTGGCATTGACTGCGCCGCAGATAGCGGCCTTGGAGACACAAGACTTCGTATCTCTGTCCACTAACAGCATGGCCGCCTTGCTCATCAGCCAAGTAGTGGCTTTCACCACCGCGCAAGCAGCGGCGCTGACCAGCGCCCAAGCCTTTGCCTTGACTACGGCACAGCTGGTGGGCATGGAGACGCAAGATTTCGCTTCGCTGAATACCAGCGCGGTTGCCGCGTTGCGGACGCTACAGGTAGTGGCTCTGACCAGCGACTACCTCATTGCCTTGCGTACCGACCAGGCGCAGGCTTTGGTGACGCAGCAGGTTTTTGCGCTGACCCAAGCACAGTTGGCCGCGATGGAGACGGCTGACTTTGCATCGATCAATACCAGCGCTATTGCCGCATTACAGGCTGCGCAAGTGAGCACCTTGACCAGTGCTGACATCATTGCTTTGCGCAGTGACCAGGCGCAGGCTTTGACGACACAGCAGGCAGTAGTCTTGACGACCGCGCAACTCCTGGCTTTGGAGACGCAAGACTTTGCATCCCTCAGTACCAACAGTATTGCCGCCTTGCTGACGGCGCAGGTGGCCGCTTTGAGCAGCGCTGCAGTCATCGCCTTGCGCACCGACCAAGCATTTGCTTTCACGACGCAGCAGGTGGTGGCCTTGGATACGTCGCAGATAGCGGCTTTGGAGACAGCGGACATCTCGGCCATCAGCACGCGCAGCATGGCCGCACTGGCCACAGCGCAGATATTTGCGATCACCACGGCGCAGGCGCAAAGTCTTGCGACCCAGCAGATCGTGGCCTTGGGCACTTCGCAAATTGCAGCGCTGGAGACACCGCAGGACGTGGCAGCTCTATCTACCAATAGCATTGCCGCCTTGCTGACAGCGCAGGTGGTGGCGATCTCGACGACACAAGCAGCGTCTCTGACCAGCGCCCAGACCTTTGCCTTGACCACAGCGCAGCTGGTGGGCATGGAGACGGCAGACTTTGCAGCGATCAATACCAGCGCGATAGCAGCGTTGCGGACACTGCAAGTGATAGCTTTGACCAGCGCGGCCATCATTGCCTTGCGCACCGACCAGGCGCAGGTTTTGACCACACAACAGGTCTTTGCATTGACTTCAGCGCAGTTGGTGGCGATGGAGACAGCCGACTTCGCGGCTATCACTACCAGCTCTATCGCTGCATTGCAGGCTGCGCAAGTGAGCGCGTTGACCAGTGCCGACGTCATCGCCTTGCGTACCGACCAGGCGCAAGCTTTGACCACACAGCAGGCAGTGGCTATGACGACGGCACAAGTTTTGGCGATGCAGACGCAAGACTTCGCAGCGCTGAGTACAGCGGCTATCCAGGCCTTGGCGACCTACACGGTTTCCGTGTTGACTACCGCGGAGATCATGGCCTTGCGCACAGACCAAGCTTATGCTCTGCGCACGGACCAGGCTTTTGCCTTGGCGACGGCGCAATTGGTGGCCTTGGAGACGGCTGACTGTACTGCCATTAGCACGGCCAGCATTGCCGCGCTGAGGACCTTGCAGGTCGCTGCATTGACCACCGCCGAGATCATGGCTTTCAGCAGCGCCCAGACTGCAGCGCTGATTACACAGCAAGTGTTCGCCATGAGTACCTCGCAGATAGCCGCTATAGAGGCGATAGACTTTGCCGGCTTGAGCAGCGATAGCGTGATGAACTTGCAGACCAACCAGGTCGTGGCATTGACCACGGCGGATCTGGCGGCATTGACCACATCACAAGCGGTGGCATTGATGACCAAGCAAATGGTGGCCTTGGAAACTTCGGATGTGGCGGCCATGAACACCAGCAGCTTTGCAGCGCTGCTGACTTCGCAAATCGCGGCCCTGACTACGTCGCAAACCGCTGCACTGACAACGGCCGAAATGCGCGCCATGACCACGACGCAAATGCAGGGCATGACGACCAATGACATCGCGGCCTTGTCCACCACGCAAGTGGCGGCACTGACTACCTGCGGATTTAACGCGCTGCAAACTCAGGCCTTGAGCGCCAACGCCAAACTGGTCTATACGCCTATCGTGCTGGACTTGAACGGCAACGGCATCACGACGCTGGCAATGGCCGATGGCGTACAGTTTGATTTGTTGGCCAGCGGTCAGCCGGTGCAGACCGGTTGGGTGGGTCCAAGCGATGGCCTGCTGGTGCGTGACCTCAATGCAGACGGAACGATTAACAACGGTACCGAGCTGTTTGGTAATGCCACCGTGCTGGCCGATGGCAGCACGGCGTCCGACGGTTACCAAGCCCTGGCCGAGCTCGACAGCAACCATGACGGTGTGATAAGTCATGCCGATGCGGCTTACAGCCAACTGGGCGTCTGGGTCGATGCCAATTCGGACGGTATCAGCGAAGCCGTTGAGGTGCAAAGCTTGGCTGCGCTGGGTATCACCGAAATATCGGTGACTGCGCAGGTCACCGCCACCCAGGACCATGGTAATACCATCGGTTTGACTTCCAGTTACCAAACTGCCGACGGCGTGAGCCACCTGGCCGGTGACGTGTGGTTTGCTGCGCAGGATACCGCCAGCTATGCGGCTTTGAGCACACCGAGTATTGCAGCGGTGGCGGCTTTGCGTACCGACCAGCTCAGTGCCTTGAGTACCGTACAAGTACAAGCGCTGACCACCGGGGAGTTGGCTGCACTGCAAACCCAATTGGTATCTGCCTTGGGCGATGTAGATGGATTGGCACCTATGGCACTAGCACCGGTGACGTCCGCCAGTGCCTATGTCGCGCGGGCGGCGGTCGCTAGTGACCAGGCTACGAATGCGCCATCGCAAGACGTAGCGGTGGCGCTAGCAGAAGGTTTGGCACAGCGCGCTAGCGCCCTGGCGCAAGCCATTGGCTCTTTTGACGTGGCGGGCGGTCCGCGAGGTTTTGCCACACCAAGCCTGAGTGTGCCTGTGGACTCCTATGGTGCCACCATGCGCTCCGCTACCCTTGCGGTTGGCAATTTAGTGGATCAGATTCGCAGCTTTGACAGCCAATCGGCAAGTGCTGTGCAGGCTGGCGTGGGTACGGCTGCTCCGTCGGCATTGACAGCGATGCAAGTGGCGCCTATAGGCATGTTGGATCCCTTGAAGCAGGCTGCGACCAATGACTTTGCAAGCCTGTCGGGGATAGACCTCAAACGCTAGTGTTGCGCTTGCTTTAGCGATCTGCTAGCCAATAGCGTCGCTGATCGCAACTTCAAGAACTTTGGTGCGACAGCACGCACCCGCCTTGTCAGGCATCGGCGCAAACCGCTTAGGCTAGAGGCGTCGCGCCATGCCACTGCTGCGGAAGCACTAACTCATCGCGGCTGCGGTAACAGGCATTGTCCAGTGGATGGGGGAATTCTCGGCAGAAGTCCGAAGCGGGCGAGCGGTCCCTGCGGAGCAAGGTGATTTCAAAAAATTGCGGTGCCGCAAACCCGTTGATATCAAGCAAAGCGCCGTGGTTATTGGGATGGTTGTGCACTACATAAAAGTCAGCCAAGACTTTCTCAAACATGGCTTCTACCGTATTGAAAAACAGCGGATGGGCCCAGCATTCGACGTAGTGGATTTCCAGCACGATGATTCGAAAGCGTCTTAGCAATTCTTGTGGCGTAGCCAAGAGGGTAAGGTATTCGCCACCTTCAATGTCCATTTGCAACAAGAAATCTTGCCCCATCTGGTATTCAGCCTGGCTCTTCACCCATGCTTCCAAGGTGATGTGGATGGGGTTGTTATTGGGTCCTAGGAATTTTTTGATAAAGGACTTGGGCTGGAAATTAGCGGGTGGCCCGTCGACCGAATAGTCGGCAAGGTGCGAGCCGATGCCGGCTTTTTGCAGTAAGTCCAGCTCAAAGCTCGAGTTCACTTCAACGCCGGGCGAAAAGCAGGCGGAAATACCGCTTAAATCATCGGGTACCAAATAGCCGCCGTCGTTTGCGCTGCCGATGCGAATCAAAGGAAAACAGGTCTGGACAGGGCGCAGGGCTTGGGCTAGTTGCAGTAAGCGCTGCGCGGGCGTGGCGTTTTCGACGTAGACGCCGTTTTGGTATAAGGCCAGGGATTTAATCGGTTCCAAGGGCTACTCCGCTATGCGTGCGATCATGATGGTGGTGTACAGGTACAGATGCAAAGAGCTGATGCACAGTCAGCTTGTGCGAGACGCCAAGGTGCGACTTGCATCTTGATCCAGTGCAAGTAGAAAATGCAGTATTTTTTCCGCCGCAAGGTCCCAGCAATAGTGTTGGCGCACATAGTCGGAGCCTACCGAACCCGAAGCGCCAGGCAGTGCGGCAGCCGTCAGAATGCGCTGCGCCATATCTTCGACATCCGGATAGGCCCATTGCCCATAGTCGCCATCACTATGCCCGACGGCATCTTTAAAAGCTTGGCAGTCTACGGGGCCCAGGGTAGTTTTAATAGTCTCGGCCTCCGTCAGGAAGCCTAGGTATTCGGAATGACCGCCAAAGCGGGTGCTGATGCAGGGTAGACCGCAGGCAATGGCTTCAATAAGTGGCAGGCTCCAACCTTCGCAGCGAGAGGGATGCAAAAAATAGTCTGCCGAGTAGTACAGCGTGCGCATTTGTTCGCGCGAAAAATTGCCGTTGTACACCACGATGCTGAACTTGTCCTGGTATTGCTGCACCAGTTGGATGAACTCGGGGTGCAGCACGGCGTTGGTACCGTTGATCCAGTCTGACTTGGTGAGCAACTCTAGTTGTGCGCCTTGCGCTACAGCGATACGCAGCGCCTCAAAGGCTTCGCGGTAGCCCTTTTTTTGCTCGTATTTGCCCACCATAAGAAATTTGGTTTTACTACTAGGCGCGGCTTGCGGCCTGCCGTAGGGGTTGTAAAACTTCGGGTCTACGCCTTCGGGAACCACGAAAATATTGCTGCCGTCCATGCCGCGTTCGAGCATGATGTCGCGGCCCCAGTGGCTGGTGGCAAATACATAGTGAAAACTTTCCAGCCATTGTTCGTAGCCGGGGTTAGGCCTACTGGCGTCGAACACGCACCAGTAAATTTTGGTTCCCTTGAGGTTGTGGGCATACACCTCGGGGAAAAAGAAGATATTGATGTCGCTTTCTAAGCTGTCAGAAACGGCGGCTTGCACCTCGTCGATGTAGTTGTGTTTGATCAGCTGGACCTGGATAGCTTCAAATTGGAATGCCTGCAAGGCTTTCACCGTTTGGGAGCAATGGGTTCCCACGCCTGTGGGACTGTCAACGCCAAAAAATCGGATACGTGAAAGCATGGGAAATTGGATCTGATCGGTTTAGCTGCGCACCCGCGGCACCCAGCATTGGCCCCAGTCCAGGGGTGGCATATTGTTGACGTTGGGAAAGTCCAGCGGATGCGGGGTGGCAGCGACGGCCCCGGGCGCGGCGCGGCTGCGGCTCAGTAAGGTGAGCTCGAAAATGCGCGGTGCTACAAAGCCATTCATATCCACCAGGCCCATGGCGTTATTGGGGTGGCTATGCACAATGAAGTGCGTGCGCAGCAATTTGGTAAAAGTGGCCTCCACGATATTGAGGAAATCGCCATGGCCCCAGCTTTCGACCGCATGAAACTCGATGACCATGATGCGGAACTTGGCCAGCACGTTGGCAGGGCAGGCCAACAGGGTTTCGTATTCAGCGCCTTCCACGTCCATTTGCAGAATCAACTCGTCATTGCGCGCCTGCGGTTCAAACTGGGTAACCCAGTCTTCCAAAGCGACATGGTGGCCCGCTGTATTGCCGCCTACAAATTTTTTGATAAAGGACAGGGCCTGCAAACCATCGGGCACTGTGTCCACGCTGTAATCGGCCAAGTGCGAACCGATGCCACACTTAAGCAAGTCGGTTTCAAAGGTCGCAAAGGTATCGACGCCAGGTGAGAAGCAGGCTTTGATGCCTTGTAAATCGTCCGGTACCAGGTAGCCGCCGTCGGCCGCCGAGCCCATGCGGACCAAGGGAAATTGCGACTGCTGCGGGTGCAGCTTTTGCGCCAGCGCGTCTAGACGGTTGGTCGGTGGCATGGGGTCAACGAATATCCCTTGCGAAAACATGTCGTAGCGGAAATGGCCAGGTGCTTGCATGGGACGCTTTCAATCAGGTGGGTAGGCTGCTTTTGATGGTGTGCACGATCTCGTTGTTAGACACAAACAAAGCATCGTTGGCAAATTTGTGCAGCAAAGAAAATCCGGGGAGGCAGGCGCATAAAGTGGCGAAATTGATTTGCCCTTCGTACCATTCGTCGTCACTGAACTCGGTATAAAAAAACCGTGTCCGATTTAAGACCTGTTGCGCACCCACCAGCAGATCGCTTTCTGCGCCTTGCACGTCGGCCCAAATGAAATCCACCGTGCCAATCTGTCTGGCCGCTGCCCAGTCGTCCAGGCGCATCATGGGCACCGGAATTTGGCGCTCGAATTTAACCCAGGGCCAGACCTCCAAATGCGACTTCGGTTTGCGGATGGAGCCTGAATGGTCCCATCCCTGTGAGTCTATATGTTCAGCCCCCGAGCTTTGGTGAAACATCACGGTGCCGTTGTCGGCGCCAATCGCAATTTCTTCCAAACTCACCTGCGGGCTGCGTATCTGGGACTTGAATTTTTGGATGGCTCGGGGGTCTGGCTCGAAACAAATGATGCGGGTGTCGGGCATATGGCGGATAAATTCCGCTGTAGTCTGTCCGCTGTTGGCGCCTACTTCTAACACCAAGGGTGATCCGCTGCCACTACCGACCAAACGGCCAACTTCTTGCACCGACAGCGATTCGCCAAAGGAAAGCTGCCGCAAGGCGCGGTAGGCGTTAACAAGGTCGGGATTCATAGGGCGTCCTTAGGGTGTGCCTGCTAAGAATGCAGGCAATTGGTAGCGATCGGCCAGCGCGTTTGCCAGCATCTCGTCGGAGGGAACCAGGACCGGTGGTCGGCATGCCACGGCTTGTTGCAGCGCCTGTTGGGCCTGGTCATGCTCGCCGAGCAATGTTTTTGCGTAGGCCAAATGTAGCCAACTGCTGTAGCGCAGGTTTTGCACTTGCAATACCGCAATGAAATACAGGCTGGCCTGGCGCGGCTGGTTTTGGTTCAGCAACATCACCCCTAGGCTGTGGGCGATATCCGGGCGCTGGGCGTCCGTCATGCGCTCAAAACCCATGCGCATCAGGTCCAGGGCTTGGCCTGCCTCCCCGTTTTGCATCATGGTCTGGCAGACCTGCAGCAGCATTCCCGGGTCAATGAGCTGGCGCTCGATTTGTTGCACCATTTCAGTAAAGCTGAAGTAGGGCAGTGCCGTGGGGCGCGCAATTTGCACCAGTGGCGCGGCGTCACCGAGCAGCCGGGCCATGCGTTGGAAGGTGGAGCCGGAGAATCCCACGATCTGACTGTGCGCCAAGATCAGGAGGTCAATCGTCCCTTCAATCATGGCGTCGCGGCTGCGCTCGATGTTGCCGTAGGACACCCGACCTTCCTGGTCTTTAGACAGGCTGATCCAGTCTGCGTTGTCTTCCTTTTTTTCCACATGGTGCGTTTTGGCGCGGGCATGGACATGAGGATGCGCGCAGGCCAGCGCTTCGGCCTGTGGGTCGTCGGAACACACAAAAAATACTTCGTTCGGATGGCGCTGTACCAGTGCCAATAGCTCGGCGTCGCTCAGTCCTACCCGTAAATCGGTGCGGCGCAGGTGCAGTCCGTGGAATGGTTGCACGAGGGTGGTGGAAATAAACTTTCGCACTGCATTGCGAATTTCTTCACTGAAACTTAGGCTATGCAAGGCCGCGTGTACCAGCGGCTCAGGAATCCAGGGTGCAATAATCGCCGGGTATAAAAATAGGTCTTTGTCCTGGGGAAGGCCGCGTTGTGCAAAGTCTTCCATCGACTGGTAGTCATACGCCGACTCAAACGGCACTTGCAAAAACTGGGCCCCCATGGCATCGTGCAGCATCATTTTTGCGTCGACAAACTTTCCCGCCAAAGTATCCAGCGCATCAGTGCGTACGTCAAAGGCATTTTCAAAAATGTCCGCAAAGGCCGCGCCGCACCAACTATTGACTGGCCAATACACGGTAATAGCTAGTTGGAAACGTTCGGCAATCGCGATACCCGATACCAAGGCGTTGATGCGGTTGCCTATGCCGCCGTCACAAAAGACATAAATCCGGCGCTGTGTTGGTGTCGGCGACGTCATAGCAGTGGCTTCACATCCCCATCCATGCGGCTTGGTAGCCTTGGTAAATCGGTCTTGCGCCTATGTCTTCCATATAAGTCGCGATGTATTTGCCTTTGCCGCCGATGCGCTGGGGCGAGACCAGCTTGAGCTGTCCGGCATCGATATAAAAGGTCGCGCTGGTTGGGGAGTCATCCACCAGCATAAAAGTATTGGCGTTGACCAAAGGTCCCGCGGCCAGCAACTCCTTCATATGGTGCATCGCGCTGTCGTGAGGTTTTTCTACGTCCACGTCAAAGGAGTCGAGGTACAGAAGGTCAATATGGTTATAAGGTTTGATGAGGCCGGCGCACTGGTGGCGCAAAAACGTCACGCTGTCAGAGGTGTGCACCTGAATCCGGCTGGAGACAATGCTTTTGCACATAGAAGTGCTCTCGGGGCTGATGTCCACCGAATGGACGATGGTGCCAGGCACGCATTCGCTGAATTTGTCGAAAAGGACGGTGCTTTGGCCTTCGCCAGTGAAAGTGCCCTGGTTGCGTACACAACCGGTTTCCACAATACAAGCAGGGCGCCCGAGCTTTTCAAGGTGTTCAAAGGCCATACGGAAGGAGCCGGCGCGGTGTTGCAGTAGAGGTGCGGCAAAGCCGTTGAAATATTCCCAAAAAGCAGCGTAGTTCATGGTGTGATTGAAAAAAAGTGAGCAAGGTTTATTGCAATACAGACTTGGCCAGGCCCAGGTCTATCAAAGATTGGCGGATGTTTTCCACGTCAAACGCGTCTTTGCAGGGTGGCGAATAGGGGTCGCCACGGTGGCAAATGACCCCGGTGATGGGTGGCGGGTAGTGTTCTTGGCAGCCGTAGCAATCCACCTGAGGCTGAATGGCAAAAAAGCGCGCCTGGGGTGGACGTTCTAACGGTTCGCGCAGACGGTGGTGGGCGCTGCTAAACATAGCGATAACAGGCGTATCCGTGCAGGCGGCGACATGCAAAGTACCCGAGTCCACGCCCACATAGCATTGGGCACCTGCGATGATTTCCCGCAATTCGTGGATATTGAATTTCCCCAACATATTCAATAAGCGGGGGTGGTAATCAAATGCAATTTCATGGTTGGAGCCCACTTGCACGATTTTGTGATCGGTGCACTGCAGCAATATGTCCAGGATTTGCTTCCAAGTAGCATCTGGCAGATTGCGACTGGGCCAAGTGTCCTTGCGCATATGGATGACCACATAGTCGCCCGCAATATCCCTGCTTTGAACCAATTTCGCCCGCTCCCTGTCCGCTTCGGAGGGGAATAATTCCAGGCGCTTGTTTTCAATTTTGTCTGCGGAGCCGTGGGAAGTCATCGCATAAGCGTCCACCACATGGACATGGGGCATATTTTCATAGGCCAGGTCTAAATTGATAACCCGCGCGTAAGGGCCTTTGGCCTCGCTGAAAGTTTGCGGGGTATAAACCCGGCGCACGTAGGGATTGTTTTCAAATATCTCGGGCTTCATGGTCAGCACGTCGATATCGCATTGGCCAGCGTAATCTTGATAAAGTTGCCGGATAATCGGCGTGGCAAGTAGGACGTCCCCCAGCGCAAGCTGCCGCACCACCATAAAACTGGGAACTAAACTCATTTATGTATCTATTTAATTTATGGAAATTGAATGCGTAAATGCTGGTCGGTGGCTACAGCGCTAATTGTATGGAATTTATCTTAACCGCCAGTGCGCATTTTTTTCCAGTGCCCGCGCATGCCAGGACGGATTTATCGATTTTGTTGCTTTTATTCACCTTTGCGCTTGACCGAATCGCCTCGCTTGGGCAAAGTTGCCGTGCTGCGCGGGTGCAGCGCCTAAGCGGTTCCAGCCAGTAGTGACCGTTTCGCTAAAATCAAATCGCGGCATACTATTCACGTCGCAGTGTTTGCCAGCACTTGGGAAAAGATGCTGGCAAAGCGATCGTAGAAAATGACAACCATGAATACCTTTAAATGCCTTGTGTGCGGCCAAGCGGCGCCTCTTTATGATGTGGTCGATTTCAATAAGAGCTGCGAAGAGTATCGCGGACAGTTTTTACCCCTTTCCGGCCATGCGGTTTATTATGCGCGGTGCAGTAGCTGCAATTACACCTTCGCGCCAGAGTTTAGTTCCTGGACGGACCAGGATTTCCTAGAAAAAATCTATAACGAGGAATACATCAAGGTGGATCCGGATTATCTGGATAAGCGCCAGCAAGAAAATGCGGTGATGCTGAATAATTTTTTTGGTGCTTACCGGATGCATATCAGGCACTTAGATTATGGCGGAGGCAACGGCAGACTGGCGCAATTGCTGACCGGAGCGCAGTGGCAATCGGTTTCTTATGATCCATTTCCGAAAAATGATACGCGCGTTTCGGACCTTGGCACCTTCAATTTCATTACCGCCTTTGAAGTATTTGAGCACGTACCGGATCCGCATGGAATGATGGAAAATATCTCTAAATTGCTAGAAGGCGAGGATTCCATGGTGTTTTTCTCGACCGGCATATCTGACGGATTAATCAAGAATAAAGAACGTTTGAACTGGTGGTATGCCGCACCGCGCAATGGGCATATTGGCATTCATACCGCCAAGAGCCTTCAAGTTCTGGGTCAGATGCACAATCTCAATTTCGCCACCATGGGCACCTCATTTCACGCCTATTACCGCAAATTTCCGCAATGGGCTGAGAAATTAACCAAACTTTGAGGCTAACCTCTAAGTGGACTGCTTCTAGGAGAAATACGCATTGAACGCTCTTGAAAACTTCGCTGATTGGGTCCATCAAGCCTGGCAGGGTAGCCTAGAATTTTCCGCATTGATTGACGCCGCCTCGCGTCTGGACGCAGCCGGTAAGCGCCCTTTGGCGGCGGTTTTGTACCGCACTTGGTTGTCGCGCAACACCTCTCAGTTCAACCATGTCATTCAGTTCAATTTGGGTGCCACACTGAGCTTAGAAAAAGACCCAGCAGGATCGGAAGCGGCTTACCGTGAGGCCATCCGCCTGGCGCCCGGTTTTGTGCAGCCGCGTGTCAACTTAGGTACTTTGCTTGAAGGCCAGGGCAAGATTGAAGAGGCGCTGACTGAGTGGCGTTGGGTAATTGACCATGTGTCGCCGCAAGACCCAAACAACAAGCCCTTGGTGGTGATGGCTCTAAACCAGATGGGCCGGGTACTGGAAATCAATAAGCGTTTGGACGAGGCCTCGGTGGTGTTGACCAAAAGCCTGGCGATTGAGCCCGAGCAGGTCGATGTGCTGCACCATTGGGTATCGCTGCGCCAAAAACAATGCGTCTGGCCCACCTACATTCCGCTGCCCAGGGTTAGCCGCAAATTCATGCAGGACGCCACCTCGGCCTTGTCCATGCTTAGTATTTCCGATGACCCGCAATCCCAGCTGGCCGCAGCGCGCCGCTACGTCAAGAACAAGCTGAACTCTGACGTGCCCAATTTATCCAACCCCAATGGATATGGCCACCGCAAAATCCGCATCGGCTACGCCTCGGGCGACTTTTGCTTGCATCCTGTGTCTCTGCTCACGGTGGAGTTGTTTGAGCTGCACGATCGGGAAAAGTTTGAGGTCTATGGCTATTGCTGGAGCCCGGAGGACGGTTCTCCCATGCGCCAGCGCGTGATCAGCGCCATGGATCATTTCACCAAAATCCACACCATGTCGGATGTTGATGCCGCGCAACTGATACGGCGCGACGAAATAGACATTTTGGTGGACTTGCAAGGCCAGACGGCCGGTGCGCGCGCCAATATGCTGGCCTACCGGCCTGCGCCGGTGCAGATTACTTATCTGGGTTTACCGGCCACTACCGGCTTACCGTCGATCGACTACGTGATCGCCGATAAATTCCTCATCCCCGAAAACGAGGCCCTCAACTATTCCGAGCGCCCTATTTACATGCCCGACGTCTACCAGGTCAGCGACCGCAAGCGCAATGTCGGGCCCAAGCCCGGGCGTGTCGACTGCAATTTGCCAACTGAGGGTTTTGTGTTTTGTACCTTTAATAACAACTACAAGTACACGCCAGACTTGTTTGACGCCTGGATGAATATTTTGCGTCGCGTGCCTGGCAGCGTGCTCTTACTGCTGGCCGACAACCAATGGTCCGAGTCGAATTTGAAGAGGGAGGCTAAGGCCCGAAAAATCGATCCCAAGCGCTTGGTATTCGGTCCGCGCCTATCGCCTGAAAATTACCTGGCGCGCTACCAGGTGGCGGATCTGTTCCTCGACAGCTTTCCCTTTAACGCTGGCACGACCGCCAATGATGCGCTGTGGATGGGCTTGCCGCTGCTGACCCTGACAGGGCGCAGTTTTGCCTCGCGCATGGCAGGCGCTTTGCTCACGGCGGCAAAAATGGAATCATTGATTACGTATAACTTGAAGGACTACGAGGAAAAAGCCGTGGCCCTGGCCAATGACCCGGCGGAAATGAGCCGCCTGCGCGCCCATTTGCAAACTGTGCGCAGCGAAGGTGTGTTGTTTGACACCTCCCGTTTTGTTCGCCACCTGGAAG
>JBBAPY010000035.1:0-16463 GCA_040400635.1 Rhodoferax sp. | reverse complement strand
CAAGCCGGTGAGCACCTGCACCTGAAAATTGGCGCGCAAGGCAAAGTCGCCTAATTGCTGGCGCATGACTTGCGCAACCCGCGCCGCATCGCGCTCCAGGTCTTCAAAGCCCAGGCGCAGGTCAAAGTCATGGACCATGCGCAGCGCCGTGGCTTGCATGGTTTCTCGCGTGGGGTAATAAGCACGGTAGGTGGGGCGACTCTCGGCCTCACTGCTTTCGATGTATTCGGTACTGACGGCAGGACGTACAAAAATAAAGTCGTTCTGAAAATAGCTGCGGTGCAGTATTTTGGTGGTCACTGAGTTGAAAAAAGTTTCAGCCAGCTCCGGTTGGTGGTGGTCCACCAACAAGCCAATGTAAAGCAGTTTCACCTGCTGCCACACTTCCATGGCCTGCTCGCCCGCCTTGAATTCGCGCTCTAGGCGGTTCGAACATTCCAATACGCGCAAGTCATAAAACTCGATGCGCTCGCGCTGCGCGCGCTGCTGACCATGCCAGTCCGCCGTTTCAAAGCGGTGTTTGGCGCGCCCTGACTCGGTACGGAACAAACGGTAATGGCGGTTAAAGCCGTCCATCATGGCCTTGGCAATGTCATAGGCCAGCGGCGAGTCCAGGCGGGTGGGAAACATGGCGGTATCTGGCTTAGCGAGGCGCAGCGGCGATGGCAGCAATCGCAGCACGGTAGATCGCTGCAACATCGTCCTTACCACCCAAATGCATGTGCAAATCTTTGAGCAAACCATCGTGCAGACCATAGACACAGCCGTGCAGCGTCACCTCCTGGTCGCGTGCCCAGGCATCTTGCAAGACGGTGCTTTGGGCCACATTGAGCACTTGCTCCACCGCATTGAGCTCGCACAAAATATTGGCGCGTGCAGACTCGGGTGCGGCGTCGATCAAGGCCTGGTGCCGGTCGCGCACGTCCTGAATATGGCGCAGCCAGTTGTCCGCCAGGCCGATGCGTGCGCCTTCCAGCGCCGCCTGCACGCCCGAGCAGCCGTAATGCCCAACCAACAAAATATCGCGCACCTTCAAACGCTCCACCGCAAATTGAATGGTGGACAAAGCGTTCAAATCAGAATGCACCACCACATTGGCCACGTTGCGGTGGACAAAAATTTCACCAGGCGCCAGGCCGATGATCTGGTTGGCAGGCACGCGGCTATCTGAACAGCCGATCCACATATAGCGCGGCTTTTGCTGCGCCGTCAGGCCGGTGAAAAAGCCCGGCTGCTTACGCTCCATTTCAGCCGCCCAGGTGCGGTTGCGGGCGAATAAGTCATTTAACTGGGTCATACAGATTCAGCTTTGCGCTACAAGGTTTAGGCGGTTTCGGAAAACAATTCACGGCCGATGAGCATACGGCGAATCTCGCTGGTGCCGGCACCGATTTCATACAGCTTGGCGTCCCGCCACAAGCGGCCCAAGGGGTAGTCGTTGATGTAGCCATTGCCACCAAATATCTGTACGCCTTCGCCGGCCATCCAGGTGGCTTTTTCGGCAGTCCACAAAATCACACTGGCGCAGTCTTTGCGCACGCGGCGTACATGCTCGGTGCCCAGGGCGTCCAAGTTTTTCGCCACCATATACGCAAACGCGCGTCCCGCTTGCAGCACGGTGTACATATCGGCCACCTTGCCCTGAATCAGCTGGAACTCGCCAATGCTTTGGCCAAATTGTTTGCGGTCATGGATATAGGGCATGACGTTGTCCATCACCGCTTGCATGATGCCCAAGGGCCCGCCGCTCAGTACCGCACGCTCATAGTCCAGGCCGCTCATCAGCACCTTGGCGCCATTGTTGATGCCGCCCAGCACCTGGGACAAGGGCACTTCCACGTTGTTAAACACCAGCTCGCCGGTGTGGCTGCCACGCATGCCCAGTTTGTCGAGTTTTTGCGCTACCGAGAAACCCGGCATATTTTTTTCAATCAGAAAAGCCGTGACGCCACGCGCACCCAGCTCCGGGTCGGTTTTAGCGTAAACGACCAAGGTGTCAGCATCCGGGCCGTTGGTGATCCACATCTTGCTGCCATTGAGCACAAAGTAACCACCCTGGTCCTGTGCGCGCAGCTTCATGGACAGCACATCGCTACCGGCACCGGGCTCACTCATGGCCAGGGCGCCCACGTGCTCGCCGCTGATCAGCTTGGGCAGGTAACGCTGACGCTGCTCGGGCGTGCCATTGCGGCGGATCTGGTTCACACACAGGTTGCTATGCGCGCCATAGGACAAGCCCACCGAAGCGCTGGCGCGTGAAATTTCTTCCATAGCCACCATATGGGCCAAATAGCCCATGGCGGAGCCGCCATACGCTTCTTCGACGGTAATACCCAGCACGCCCAGATCACCCATCTTGCGCCACAAGTCCATAGGGAACTGGTCGTCGCGGTCGATGGCGGCAGCGCGCGGCGCGATTTCGGCTTGCGCAAAATCATGCACCGCTTCGCGCAGCGCATCTACGTCTTCGCCCAATTGAAAGTCCAGCCCTGGTAGTGTCATTTTTTTATGCCCTCCAAAAAGATATCAACCGCTGGCAGGCACTGTTGTGAGGGTTTGCTGCATCAGTGCGCACGGGCTAGTATTCCCCTGCGCATCCACATGCAGCACCTCTGCCGATGCCACCGTCACGCGCTTACCGGCGCGCACCACTGTACCGGTGGCGCGCAATTCGCCATCGTTGAAAGCCGCCAGAAAATTGATTTTGTATTCGATGGTGGTGACCTCAAGCCCAAGAGGGGCAAGGGTCAATGCGGCGTAGCCGCCAGCGATATCGGCCAGCATGCCGGTCGCGCCGCCATGAAAGCCAAGTTGCTGCTGCGTCACCTTGTCCGAATAAGGCAGGGCCAACGCGACGCAGCCGGGCTCGGCGCGCAGCAGGCGCACACCCAAGGCCTGCGCCATGCCCTGGCGCGCCAGGCTGCTGGCAATGCGCTCCCACAGCAATGGGTAGGGCTGAGAATCAGCGGACATGCGCAGCCTGGGGTTTGGTTTTTTTGCTTTTGGGTACGCTGGCAGCGACTTTCCCCAGCAGCGCACGCGCTTCGCGCTGGTGCACTTTGATCTCGTCCAAATTGGCCTGTAAATCAGCCATCTGCTCTTCAATGCGGCTGCGGTGGACGTCCAGCACTTCCAAAAATTTGGTCAGCTGCATGCCGCTATCGCGCGGGCTTTCGTAGGTGTCGATGATGTCCTTGGCCTCCGTCAGGCTCAGGCCCAGGCGCTTGGCACGCAAGGTTAACTTCAAGCGCGTGCGGTCGCGCACGCTATACACCCGGTTGCGCCCGCCCGGGCCGGTACGCTCGGGTTGCAACAAGCCCAGGTCTTCATAAAAACGTATGGCCCGGGTAGTCAGGTCAAACTCGCGTGACAAGTCGCTGATGCTGAAGGTACTGCTCATAGGCGGTGGCAAAGAACGGGCAAGATGCAAGATACAAACCAATGCGACAGAGGCGGCAGGCCATGCTGTCTAGAATCGGGATTGACGTTTACGTAAACGTCAATTATGAACCATAAGCCGCCCACCATGAACGCCCTCGAATCCCACCTGCACTATCCCCTGGGCAGCACCCTGCCAACGCCGGGGGGCAGTATTGAAGTGGCACCCGGCATTTTGTGGGTACGCATGACACTGCCTTTTGCGCTGGACCATATCAACCTGTGGCTCTTGCGCGATTGCATGGAGGGTGAGAACGGCCCGGTACAGGGCTGGAGCGTGGTGGACTGCTGTATCCATCGCGATGAAGCCAAAGCCCAATGGGAGCAAATTTTTGCCAATGAATTGCAAGGATTGCCTATTCTGCGCGTTATCTGCACGCATATGCACCCGGACCATATCGGTCTGGCGCATTGGTTGTGCGAACGCTGGAAAGTGGATTTATGGATCAGCGCTGCCGACTACCAGGTGGCGCGCTTTGCCTGCATGGGCGCCAACGGCTTTGGCGGCGAACGCTCGGCGGCGTATTTCGCCGCACACGGCATGAACGACGAGGGCTCGGTAGACCAGGTACGCGCACGCACCAACTACTTTCCCAACCTGGTTCCTTCGGTGCCCGACAGCTACCACCGCCTCATGGACGGCACTGTGCTGGAAATCGGTGGCCGCAACTGGCGCTGCATCAGCGGCTACGGCCACGCACCCGAGCATATCGCGCTGTACTGCGAGGATCTACAGATACTCATTGGCGGCGACATGATGCTGCCGCGCATTTCCACCAATGTCAGCGTCTATGAGCAAGAGCCCGAGGCCGATGCGCTCAAGCTGTTTCTGGACTCCATCGACAAGTTCAAACCCCTGGCAACGGATACCTTGACGTTACCTGCGCACGGCAAGCCCTTCACCGGTTTGCATGTGCGCATTGAACAACTGCACACCCACCACCGTGAGCGCTTGGCCGAAGTCCTGCAGGCCTGCGAAGCCGGTCCGCAAAGCGCACGCGATGTGGTGCCGGTGCTGTTCACACGGGCGCTGGATTTACACCAAATGACTTTTGCCATGGGCGAGGCGGTGGCGCACTTGCATATGCTGTGGTTTCAGAAAAAACTGCGCCGCAGCCTAGGCGCCGATGGCGTGTACCGCTTCAGCCTCCCCCTCTAAGGCGTTCACCACAAAGGCGCTGTTGGGTCTTTGAGTTTTTTACGCTGCTGAGAATAATCGGGCATTACGCTGCCCACGGTTTGCCAAAAACGCGGGCTGTGGTTCATCACCTGCAAATGGCTCAGCTCATGCGCCACCACATAGTCGATCACCGGCAATTCGAAATGCATCAAGCGCCAGTTCAGGCGGATCGAGCCATCGCTCTTGGCGCTGCCCCAGCGCTTGTCGGCATTGCTAAGCGACAAGCGGGTCCAGCGCACTTGTAATTGCGGCGCAAAGTGGTTGAGCCGGTCCTCAAACAAGGCCTTGGCCTGGCGCATCAGCCAGGCCTGCGTGGCATCGCGGATTTGCGCAGCGCTGGCGTCCAGGGGCAGCGCGATGCGCAACTCCCGCAGCAGTGGCCCGTCCTGCGCGCTGTGGGCTTCTGCCAAGGCCGCACCCACAGCGCTAAAGCCATGCGCCGGGTCCAGCCGCAAGCGCAGCAGCCCGCCCAGATAGGGAAAGACCGCACCATCGCGCCAGTCGATGCGGGTTTGCTCTAAGTGCGTATGCCGCTCACGGCTTTCGTACAGTTTGCGCACGATCCAATCGGCACGCGCTTGCAAGACCTGGTCAATTTCAAGCAACGAGGTCCAGCGCGGTGCGCGCACGCTCAGGCCATCGGGCCCGATAGTCATCCCAATGCTGTGGCGGCGCGCTCGGACCAGCGAATACGCTACCTGCACGCCTTGTAAGCGAAGGCTGCGCGCGGCTTGGGGATGCGTAAAGCCGGCATCGATCGACACATCAGCAGCGAGGGCGCTAGGGGTGATGGATTTGGATGCGCCGGGCTTTGCAGTGCGGCGCGGCGCGCGCGCGGGAGGCACAACGGGCGCGGCTTTAGCCGGTGGCGCAGAGCCTAGCGATTCAAACAAGTCCAGGGTGTAACGTAGCAGCGGATGCATGGCCCGGATACTCTGGTGCGCTAGGCTTGGGGCGGGTAGGCGTCCGGGTCCAGCCGGCGCATTTCGGCCTCGATCCAGGCCTCTACTTCGCGCATCATTTCCTCCGGACTGCGGCCTTCGCTGGCGATGGCCGGGCCGATGGACACATCGACCAGGCCGGGGTATTTGATAAAGGCTTTACGCGGCCAAACGCGGGCCGAATTCACTGCAATCGGAAACACCGGCGCACCGGTTTCAATGGCCAGTCGCGTGCCGCCAGCTTTGTAAACGCCTTTTTCGCCGCGCGGTATGCGTGTACCTTCAGGAAACATGATGATCCAAACCCCGCGGGCGAGCAATTCTTTGCCTTGCGACACCACCTTATTAAATGCCTGCGAACGCTGGCTGCGGTCGATATGAATCATGTCCAACCGGCTCATGGCCCAACCGAAAAACGGGACATACAGCAGCTCTTTTTTGAACACAAAAGCCAGCGGATGCGGCATGAGCGAAGGTAGCAAAAAGGTCTCCAGCGTGGACTGGTGTTTGACCAACAACACAGCGGGGCTGTTTTCGCCAGTGGGCAAATGCTCCCAGCCGCTGACGCGCACCCGAATACCCAGAATCACGCGCGCACCGGCAATGGCGGTACGCAACCAGGCGCGCGCCATGGACCATAGTGGATTGCCGCGGATAAAAATCGAGGCGCCCAAAATCGCAAACGCAAAAGGTACTACGGTGGCCATCATCCACAGCATGTGCAAAACCGAGCGAATGAATGGCATAAATCTGTTGCGCAAGTAAAACCGGGCGCTAGCTGCGCGCTACCAGGTAGTCCGCAAACGCGGACAAGTCTGCATGCACCATGGTTTGTGGCGGAAAGTCTTCGGGCAAAGGCTGCCCGCGCCACAGTGCGCCTTTGCCGGTTTGCACCACATGCGGCGTACAGCCTGATCCAATAGCGGCAACCATGTCGCGCGCGGTGTCACCCACCGCTGGCATGGTGGCCAGGCCCATGCCGTAACGCTCGGCAATTTGCTCAAACAAGCCCGAAGCGGGTTTGCGGCACTGGCAGTTTTCGGCGGGGCTGTGGGGGCAGTAAAAAACGGCGTCGATGCGTCCGCCCACCGCGGCCAACATGCTGTGCATTTTGGCGTGCATCGCATTGAGCGCTGCCACATCAAACAGCCCACGCCCCAGGCCCGACTGGTTGCTGGCCACCACCACATGCCAGCCGGCATGGTTGATGCGCGCAATCGCCTCCAGCGCGCCGGGCAGGGGTATCCACTCGTCGGCGGACTTGATGTACTCATCGCTGTCCTCGTTGATCGTGCCGTCGCGGTCAAGGATGCAAAGTTTCATAGTGCTAAAAAATTTTTTTAAGCGGCCAGCTTGGACAAATCAGCCACGCGGTTCATGGCGCTGTGCAGTTGCTGCAAAAGCGCCAGGCGGTTGGCCTTGAGCGCAGGGTCATCCGCATTAACCATCACGCCATCAAAAAACGCATCCACAGGCGCGCGCAACGCGGCCAGCGCTTGCAAGCTGGCGGTGTAGTCCTTAGCCGCAAACCAAGCATCGGCCTGCGGCACTACCGTTTGCATGGCAATGCATAGGGCTTTCTCTGCAGCTTCGTGCAACAGGGCGGCATCCACTGGGCCCTGCGCGGCTTCAGATTTTTTCAGGATATTGCCAATGCGCTTGTTCGCAGCCGCCAGCGCGGCGCTTTCGGAAAGGCTTGCGAAGGCCCGCACCGCTTCAAGCCGACGGCTTACGTCACCCAGCTGCGGTGGACGCAGCGCCAGAACTGCATCCACTGCTTGCGCACTATTGCCCTGTTCACGCAAGTTGCCTGCCAGTCGATCAAAGATAAAGTCCAGCAGCGCAGCGTGCGGGTCTTTTATCAGTTCGCCAAATGGGTGGGCGGCATCGTCCAGCAAGGCCGGCAAGTGCAATGGCAAGTCCCGCACATCCATGAGTATGCGAATGGCCCCCAGCGCATGGCGGCGCAAGGCAAAAGGATCTTTGTCACCTGTGGGCAGGCTGCCAATGCCAAACATGCCCACCAAGGTTTCTAATTTGTCGGCCAAGGCAAGCGTTCGCCCGACGTCATTCGTGGGCAGACTATCCCCGGCGAATCGAGGGTGGTAATGGTCGGAAATCGCAGTGGCTATTTCGTCGCTTAAACCATCATTCCTAGCGTAGTAATTACCCATGATGCCTTGCAGCTCGGGGAACTCGCCCACCATATCGGTCAACAAGTCCGTCTTGGCTAAACGTGCGGCCAACTTGGCTTTCTCTGCCAGGCTTTCCCCTCCGATGCGCATGCCTATGGCCCCGGCGATCTGGCACACCCGCTGCATACGATCGCCCTGCGTGCCCAATTGGTTGTGGTACACGACTTTAGACAAACTCTGGACGCGCGACTCTAAAGTGCTTTTGCGGTCCTGGTCGTAAAAGAATTTGGCATCGGCCAGGCGCGGACGCACCACCCGCTCGTTGCCACCAATCACAAAGCGGGGGTCCGCGGGATTGATATTGCTGACGATTAAAAATTGGTTGCTCAACTTGCCAGCGTCATCGAAGAGCGGGAAGTATTTTTGATTCGCCTTCATGGTCAGAATCAAACACTCTTGCGGCACTTGCAAAAACTCCGCGTCAAAATTGCACACCATCACGGTGGGGCGCTCCACCAAACCGGTCACTTCCTGCACCAGCGCGTTATCGAGCAAAGCCGCTTCGGCTTCGTCATCGCTAAGCAAAAGAGGCTCCACTTCCAAACGGCGGCCCAAGCGCTTGGCTTCGCTGCGCAAGGCACGCACTATGGCGCGGCTACGTTCGTCAAAGCTGGCGATCACTGCGCCATCGCGCGCCAGGGTGGCGGCGTAGTCGTCAGCGTGGGCGATATGCACGGGCGACATAGCGGCTTCGAAGCGATGGCCTTGGGTGCTATTGCCTGCACGCAAACCCAGCGCCTGCACCTGGACCACGGCGCTGCCATGCAACGCGAGCAAACCATGCGCCGGGCGCACAAAACTCACCGTACTCCAGCCGGGCAAGTCGCAATCGCGCTCTAGCTGGTAACTCATCACTTTGGGGATCGGCAGCTTGGCAATCGCATCGGACAAGGCTTTTTGCAAACCCTCGGCCAGGCTGGCGCCGCGCACGGTGCTGTCAAAGTACAAAGCCTCGGCTTTGCCGTCCATGCGCTTTTGCAAACCGGCAACAGCCTCTTGTCCCGCGCCCAGGGCCTGCAGCTTTTTTAGCAAGGCCGCTGTGGCTTGGCCGCTGGCATCTAAACCCACGGCCACGGGCATTAGTTTTTGCGACACCGCTTTGTCAGCCGCTTGCGCAGCAACACCAACCATATGCACCGCCAGGCGGCGTGGCGAAGCGAAATCCGTGACCGCCGCATCCGCAGCAGCCAGGCCTTGCGCCTTCAGGCTATCGGCCAGCACAGTGGCAAAGGCCAGCCCCAGTTTTTTCAATGCCTTGGGCGGCAGTTCTTCTACAAAGAGTTCGACCAGCAGGTTTTCAGTGGTCATGCTTACGCCGCCTTTTTTGCCATTTGCGCAATCCATTGCGGCGGGGCCATGGGAAAGCCCAGGCGCTCGCGGCTCTCGTAATAGCACTGCGCCACGCCGCGCGCGAGGTTGCGGATGCGGCCCATGTAAGCAGCCCGCTCGGTCACGCTGATGGCGCCGCGTGCGTCCAGCAAATTAAAGGTGTGCGCAGCTTTAAGCACTTGCTCGTAAGCCGGCAAGGCCAAGGGCACGTCGATCAAATGTTTGGCTTGCTTTTCATGCGCAGAAAACGCGGCAAATAAAAAATCGGTATCGCTGTGTTCGAAGTTGTAAGTGGACTGCTCCACTTCGTTTTGCTTGTACACATCGCCATACGTCATATCGGCGGTCCATTGCAAGTTATAGACGTTATCCACGCCTTGCAAGTACATGGCCAGGCGCTCCAGGCCATAGGTAATTTCGCCGGTCACCGGCTTGCAGTCGATGCCGCCTACTTGCTGGAAATAAGTGAACTGCGTCACTTCCATGCCGTTGAGCCACACTTCCCAGCCCAGGCCCCACGCGCCCAGGGTGGGGTTTTCCCAATCGTCTTCGACAAAGCGGATGTCGTTTTGTTGCAGGTCAAAGCCCAGCGCGGTGAGCGAACCCAGGTACAAGTCCAAGATGTTGGCCGGGGCTGGCTTCATAACCACCTGGTATTGGTAGTAGTGCTGCAAGCGGTTCGGGTTTTCGCCGTAGCGCCCATCTTTAGGGCGACGGCTGGGCTGCACATAGGCGGCCTTCCAGGGCTCGGGGCCGATGGCGCGTAAAAACGTAGCGGTGTGCGAGGTGCCGGCGCCCACTTCCATATCGTAAGGTTGCAAGAGGGCGCAACCTTGCGCGTCCCAATAGGACTGCAAAGTCAGAATAATTTGCTGGAATGTCAACATGCGATGGATGGGGCGCAGCAATGGCGCCTTCGGTTGTGCTGCTTACAAAGGTTTGCAGCGTAAGCCGGCAATTTTACGGGCCAATGCTGCATGCGCGCTTGCGCTAGGTTTTGATGCTTCAGGCGCTGCGTCTGCGTGCCATGGCCGCCCATGCCAAGGCGCTCAAGCCTGTCAGCCACAGCGGCCACAAGCCCCATTGCGCGGCCCAACGGGCAAAGGGCGTCAAGCCGGTGCGACCCTGCACCTGCCCTTGCAACACACCTGCCGGGCCGTAGGGCAATTGCGCTTGCACCACGCCGGTGTGCGCAATGATGGCGGTAGCGCCGGTATTGGTAGCGCGCAGCACCGGCAATCCAAATTCCAAAGCCCGCATGCGCGCGATGCTCAGGTGTTGGTAGATCGCCAGACCGTCACCAAACCAGGCCAGATTGCTCACGTTGACCAGCGCCGTGGGTGCGCTGGCCGGATCGGTAAAACGCGTAGCCAGCTCTTCACCAAACAAATCTTCATAGCAAATATGCACTGCCAGCCTTTGCCCGTGCATGGCAAACGAGGCCTGGCCCAAAGGGCCGCGGTTGAAATCGCCCAAAGGAATGTGCATCAAGTTAGTGAACCAGCGAAACAAAGGCGGGATGAATTCGCCAAAGGGCACCAGGTGGTGCTTGTCGTAGCGCTGTAGTTGCGCTTGGTCTGGCATCAAGCCGATAACCGAGTTGGAGTAGCCCTGCTTGCTATCGCCTAGTGGGATACCAAAGATGGTCGCATGGTCATGTTCGCGCAAGCCGCTGCTCAAACGCTCCCAATAGCCCTCGGGCAAGTCCTGTGGCAACAAGGGGACAGCGGTTTCGGGCGCGACCACCAGATCACTGTTGGCGCCCAGTAACTGCGCTTCGTACCACTTAAGCGCCTGAGGCACGCCGCTGGATTGCTCAAACTTTTCATCCTGCGCGATACCGCCTTGCAAAAGCGTGACGCTAAAGCCGCCCGCATCCTGCGTCCACTGGTTCCAAGCCGCCGGAATCAGCAGGGGCGCGATGAGCAGCGCCAAAGCGGTCATCAAAGCCGCCGTGCCCGAGGGGCGCACGCCACCAGGCGCGCGTCGTCCCATCACACGCATGCGCGCCTGCGCCAAAGCCATTCCAATAAACCCGGCCGCAGCGCCAATACCGTAGGAGCCCAGCCAGGGCGCAAAGAACGCCAGGGGGCCATCGACATGCGCATAACCGCCCGCGCCCCAGCCAAAGCCGGTAAGCCAGGTGCCGCGCGCCAGCTCGGCCATCATCCACACTAAGCCAAACAGGAGCGCGCCCGAAAAAGCGCCACGCTGCGCCAGGCGCCACCACAGGCCAGCGGCAATCGCAAAATAGAGAGCCAGCATGCCCGCCAGCAGCCATTCGGCCAGCGCAGCCAGCGGCGCGGGCATGCCGCCAAAGGTGTGCATGGCGGTAAAGAGCCAGCCAAAGGTACAGCCCAGGTAAACGGTAGTGAACACCCAAGCACGCAGAGCGGCTTGCCCTGCCGAACTTGCACCCAAAAGAGCGCTGGCCAATAAGGCCATGGACAGCAATTGCAGCGCCCATTGCGGCTGGCCATAGTCCAGAACAAAGTGCAAAGGCCAGGCCACACCGGCTGCGTGCAGCATGCCCGCCAGCAAGGGCATAGCTAGCTGCACAGGCAGGCGCATCACGGCTTGGCGTGCGCAATCAGAGGCGACACTTTGAACCAGCGCACCGCGCCGCCGCGCGTATGCAGAACCACAAACTGCAAGCCCAGCATGGTGTGGCGCTCGCCTCGCTGGGGCACATGGCCCATTTCATGGGCCACCAGGCCGCCTATAGTGTCAAAGTCATCGGCGTCTTCGCGCGCCAGCAGGTCCACGCCGAATGCGCTGCTCACACGCTCCAGTGTCGCGTCGCCGTTGACCCTGAATGAGCCGTCAGGCAGCGCGAACACATCACCCTCATCGTCGTCGATATCGAATTCGTCCTCGATCTCGCCAACAATTTGCTCCAGCACGTCCTCGATCGTGATCAGGCCCGCCACACGGCCAAACTCGTCGATCACGATGGCCAGGTGGTTGCGGTTGCCTTTGAAGTCGCGCAACAAGTCGTTCAGGCCCTTGGTTTCGGGGACAAACACTGCCGGACGCAAAAGCGCACGGATATTGAGCTCGGGGGCGCGCTGGAGTTTGAGCAAGTCCTTGGCCATCAAGATGCCGATGATGTTTTCGCGCTCACCCTCAAACACCGGAAAGCGCGAGTGCGCGGTATCGATCACGGTGTGCAGTAACTCGTCCATGGGCGACTGGATGTCGAGCAAATCCATGCGCGTGGCCGCCACCATGACATCGCCAGCCGTCATGTCGGCCATGCGGATCACGCCTTCGAGCATGGCGCGCGACTGGGCGCCTATGATTTTGTTGTCCTCGGCCTCAGCCAAGGTCTCCATCAGCTCCTCAGCCGAGTCCGGGCCGGGATGAAGAAACTCTGCCAGGCGTTGCAGAAAAGTTCGCTTGTCTTCTTTATCGTGGGATGGCGCGGGGTGGGGGTCGGACACTGGCGTGGGGCAATGCTGCCGTTTTTGCGAAGCCTCAAGGATAGCCCATTGCCAAGGCAGCGGGATACGGCAACTGGCCCAGACAAACCCTAGGAACCAGAGCTGCCGCTGGCATCCCGAATCGCCTGCCGCGTTTCCTGGATGCTCGTCAGTAAAGCCCAGAAATGGCGGGCCTGCGATTTGAGCTGGTAATCGGTGTCGGCCATCTGCGCATCCACCGCCTCGTCCCAATGCGATTGCAAAGTGGGCGAAGTCAGGGTCAGGTAAGCCTCAGACTCTGAGCCCAGACGCTCCACCTTCGCGCCTGCGCGCTGCGCAATATGCAGCATGGCGGTGTTTTCGCTCAGGGCGTGGATGAACATCAGGGAAATATGGTCGTTACGCGCATGCAAAACAGCACGCGAGAACATTTCGGAGCCATAACCGCGCCCGCGCCAGGCCGGCAGCACGGACACGCCGAACTCAGCGCAGCTCGTGGATGTGGGCTCATGGATGTAGGCCAGATGCGCCATGGCAATCAGGCAGAGTTTGCGGTTGTAAATGCCAAATACGCGGTCTCGCCCGAAGTCCAGATGAGCAACATAGTGCTCTATTTGCGCGTCCTGCGCAGCATAGCCAAAGCGCAGGTAGCGGTCCGGCCCGCTAAGCGCTAGCAAATGGGTCAACACATCTGGCCGATCTCGGACGTGCAACTCACGCACCGGAACAAAGCCGTCATGCCCCTGCGAACTGGACTTGGCGCTGAACGCCAACAGCGCAAACTGCCACGGCGCAAGCATTTTGGCGAGAAACCAGTAAAACCCGGAAGTAATGGCGTGCATGTGGCCCACTATAAGGGTTTTCCCTAGGTTGTGCCGGGTCCGGATCACTATTTTGTCCGGTTGTTAGATAACATGTAAGAATTCCTACTTTGTCACTTCGAGGTTCTTTGCCATGGCTGAAATCAGAATGCGACCCAAGCACCAGTTCACACTACCGGCCAACATCGTGCGGCAAGCAAATCTTGCGATAGACGATAGGCTGGACGTGAGCTATAGCAACGGAGTCATTGTGCTGACTCCTAAACCGGCATCCGTAGGCGGCCACCCCTTCGATCTGATGGCCTATGCCGGCATCGGTAAGGACATGTGGGGCGATACGGCGGATGAGGTAAATCAATATGTTCGCGAACTGCGCGCCTGATGCCTACGTTCGAGCAAGCGTTGGAGCGCATGGCCAGTAAACGTGTGTATATCGACACGAATATTCTGATTTACTTCTTCAACAAAGAGCAAAAATATTTCCCTCTGGTTTCACAGTTTCTTCAGCTCTGCGCCAGTCGCAAAATTTTGGGTTTTGCCAGTGAATTGGTGGTGGCTGAAATCCTGGTGCAGCCCTACCGCGAAAGCAACTTGGACGCCGTTGCGCAAATCAAGGCATTTTTTGCGCAAAAAGACTTTCTGCATGTCAGCGCGCACCCACCCGGATTTATCGGCGAGTCGGCGATTTTGGCGGGTGAGCGTGGCATGAAACTCATCGATGCGATGCACTTGCACACCGCCCTATCCAACCGCTGTGATTTTTTCATCACACACGATGGCAATTTCAAATCCACCAACGCGATGGAAGTTATTCAGATCCGGGAGTTTGTGGATGATGGCTCAGGGGCGCATTCACCATCTCAGGCCGGTAAAAACCCCTCAATCGACAAATAGCGCTCGCCGGTATCGTAGTTAAAGCCCAGCACTTTGGCGCCTGCGGGCAGTTCAGGCAACTTTTGGGCAATCGCGGCCAGGGTGGCGCCGCTGCTGATGCCGACCAAAATGCCTTCTTGCGCGGCGCTGCGGCGGGCCATTTCACGGGACGCTTCGGCTTCGACCTGGATCACGCCATCGAGCAAATCGGTGTGCAGGTTTTTCGGGATAAAGCCTGCGCCAATGCCTTGGATGGGGTGTGGCGAGGGCGCGCCGCCGGAGATGACCGGGCTTTGCGTCGGCTCTACCGCAAACACCTTCAGTCCTGGCCACTTGGCTTTTAGCACCTGCGCCACGCCGGTGATGTGGCCGCCAGTACCTACGCCGGTGATGATGGCGTCCAGCCCCTCAGGAAAGTCGGCCAGGATTTCCAGCGCAGTAGTACGCGTGTGGACTTCCACATTGGCCGGGTTTTCAAACTGCTGCGGCATCCAGGCGCCAGGCGTGGCATCGACCAGTTCCTGGGCGCGGGCGATGGCACCTTTCATGCCTTTTTCGCGCGGCGTCAGGTCAAAGCTGGCGCCATAGGCCAGCATCAGGCGGCGCCGCTCGATGGACATGCTGTCGGGCATGACCAAAATCAGCTTGTAGCCCTTCACCGCGGCCACCATGGCCAGGCCAACGCCGGTGTTGCCCGAGGTGGGCTCGATGATGGTGCCGCCGGGCTGCAACACGCCGGACTTTTCCGCATCCTCCACCATGGCCAGCGCAATGCGGTCCTTGATCGACCCGCCGGGGTTGCTGCGCTCGGACTTGATCCAGACCTGCGCATCGGGCCCAAACAGGCGGTTGATGCGGACGTGCGGCGTATTGCCAATGGTGTGCAGAATGTTGTCGGCTTTCATGGGGTCTCCGTTATGTGGTGAGGGCCGCGGGCGCAGCGGCCTGCGTGTGGCTGCTATTTTGGGGCAGTTTGGGCGGCTTGCTCGTTATAAAGATATGCCAAGGCCGATAATCGTCCCCGTGAAGCCCGCCAGACCACCGCTGGTGCAATTTTGGAAACAAAGCACTGGAGGAACGTCCGGACTGCATAGGGCAGCGTAGCAGCTAACGGCTGTCCACTGAAAACTGCGCCCGCAAGGGGGCAGCATAAGGTGAGGATTAGAGCAACAGAGACGAGTTTCGTGCCCCGGCGCAGCGCGAGTTGCGCCACGGGCCCGAAGGTGAAACGGGCAATCTCTACGCGCAGCAATACCAAGTAGGCCAACGTTGACGGGGCCCCCGGAGTTGGCGGGTAGGTAGCATCGAGCCGTCCGGGTGACCGGCGGCCCAGAGTAATGGTGGTCACGTGCGGGGAAACCCGCATGCACAGAATCCGGCTTATCGGCGAGCTTCACACTTTTCACCCCGGCCTTGCGATATGCGTTATGGTGGACCGTCCGGTTTGATACCGTTTGTCTGTCAGGAGGAACCATGCGACCCTTATCCGAACTGCTACATAAACGCGACAGCCAAACGTGGACGGTCAGTCCGCAAGAGAGCGTGTTCACGGCCCTGCAGCTCCTGGCCGACCACGACGTCGGCGCCCTGATGGTGCTCGACGGCGGCAAACTGGTGGGCGTGGTGTCCGAGCGGGACTACACCCGCAAGATCGCGCTGGCTGGCAAATCGTCCCGGGACACGCTGGTGCAGGACATCATGACCCGCCACGTGCTCACCGTCACCGCCCAAACCCCTACCCGCGACTGCATGGCGCTGATGAGCCAGCACAAAATCCGCCACCTGCCGGTGCTCGATGGGGAGGCCGTGATCGGCATGATCTCGATCCGCGACATCATGGACGACATCATTGCCGACCACGAGCTGACGATCAGCCAGCTCCAGATCTACATTGCCACCTAGGCCTGCTTAAAACTTTTCGTAAGGCGCCATATAGCGCCACTGCCCCTCGGGCAAGTCCCGCAGGGTCACGCGCCCCAGCCGGATGCGGCGCATGGCCAGAACGTCGAGCTGCGCCCGTTCGCACAAATACGCCGCCAGACCCGGATGCGCACCCTTGATGGCAAAGCGCAGCTTGCTGCGCTCCGGCGCGCTGCTGTTGACGCTGAATTTGGTGGGCGGCAGCGGGTTGCGTTCGTCGTTGAGGGCGCGGGCGATTTTCTGCAACGCGTCCTCTGACACTTCGCCCGCCACATCCACCACCAGTTCGTGCTCCATGGAGCCCAGGTCTTCGGTGAGCTTGCGCGTGGTGCGCCAGTCCTGGG